>NZ_WIWK01000369.1:0-202 GCF_009600165.1 Pseudomonas sp. FSL R10-0399 | reverse complement strand
CTACAGAGGACCTGAGCGATCCAGCCACTCGATATGCCTGCAAAAACGCGGTGATGCCATCGCGCCCCTGCAGAGGATTTGAGGCGTTCACACATCTGTAGGAGCGAGCTTGCTCGCGATCAAGACGTCGCGGTATGCCTGCAAAAACGCGGTGATGCCATCGCGAGCAAGCTCGACTCCTACAGAGGACCTGAGCGATCCA
>NZ_WIWK01000036.1:0-48100 GCF_009600165.1 Pseudomonas sp. FSL R10-0399 | reverse complement strand
TGTTTTGGAAGCGGGATTGTTTCGCTTAGCAAGCTCAGAAAATTAACTGACTGTTGCACTTGCTCCTTGAGACCGCCCAGTGAAGCGCCACGCATTCTCGGCCAGACGTGGTACCCCAATAACCTGCTACGCACACGTGAACTTAACAGTGACGGTGCCCTGCTATTGAAAGAAACATTTGAATATGACGCCCGCGGCCGACTGCGGCTGCATATATGCGAAGGTGATAACTTACCCAAGGATCGTTATGGCAATGCAATTACTCGACAAACGTTCAGGTTTGATTCGCTTGACAATATTCAACGCTGCGCCACCATATTTGCCGACGCTACAACGGATCTTGCCCAGTTCACCTACGACATTGAAGATAAGTGCCGCCTTCTAAACGTGACCCATACTCACCCTTCCTACCCAGCAACTCAGGCATTCGAGTATGACGCTAATGGCAACATGCTCAATGATGAGCAGAACCAGCGTCTTATCTATGACTCCCAAGGCCGACTGCTGCAAGTTGAGGCGGTCCGGGATGCGCAGATCAGCGGGCGTTATCGCTACGATGCACACAATCAATTAATCACCACTCAAGTCGGCGAGCAGCCTGAAACCTTGCGCTTTTATGAAGGTAATCGCCTGAGCCTTTCAGTTCAAGAAGGTATTAGCACTCACTTTCTGACCATCAGCGGGCAGCCGATCGGCCAACAACAGGCTGGCGACGACAGTAAAACCCTGGTGTTACTGACTGACGCCAGTCATACCGTAGTCGGCGAGTGCTTGCAAAATCAGTTATTGACCGCTAGCTACACTGCTTATGGCGAACGCAGCAGTGAACAAAACCTGCAAAGCCTGATGGCATTCAATGGCGAAGTGCGTGATGAGGCCAGTGGTTGGTATTTACTCGGTAAAGGCTACCGAGCTTACAACCCACAACTGATGCGCTTCCACAGTCCCGATTCGATGAGTCCATTTGGTGCGGGTGGGCTAAATCCATATGCGTATTGCCTGGGCAATCCCATTGCATTAAGTGACCCCACCGGGCATGCGGGTTCAGGTCGCAACATTCGTCCTAAATATGTAGCGCCGCGTAGCAGCGGTGGCGGTATCGGCGCCTGGATAGGCGTGATTATTGGTGCTGTGCTTTTAGTTGCAACTGTAATCGCAACGGTATTTTTCCCACCTGTGGCAGCCATAGCTTCGAGTGTGGCAACCAGTTTCACAACAGCTCTGTCTGCACTGACAAGTTCTACGCCAGTACTCATGGCTGGCTATGCAGTTAGCTATTGGACTTCGACCATCATCACCACCTTCATCACAGCACCGACAATTTTGGAAAAAACTTTTGTGGCTCTTGATACAGTGACGACCAGCTTAGATGCGATATCCATAGGCACAAAGAGTCCAACATTAGCCAATGTTCTGGACAAGGCTAACTGGACACTGCTGGCTGCAGACGCTACGTTGGCAATCACGCGAATACTTGACCTTGACCTTGCCCTTGACCTTGCTAAAGCTGCGACCTCCAGTGGGCTTAGAGCTACACGCAATGTACAAAAATCTTTAGCCTCATTTACACCTATAGAGGCTGGAGTAACGACATCAGTAGGAGATGCTAAATTATTTAATCCAGCAACCTCTTCGACTGACGTCTATACGATTGATATCTATTCAAAAGTGCCAGATATAAAACCCCTTAATCCTTACCGCTTGGCTAAAACTTACCCTACTGTCGAGACTCCAGATCGCGTCATAACTACTGAAGCAGGTGTTCGCAATACCAGGGCGTGAATATAGGGTAATTCTTAAAAACTTCTCGCCCAAGTGAAACATATGGCTCGAACAAGCTGAACAGTTCAGTCAGTAGACACAGATACCTTTCGCGTGAAATACATTATTTTACGTGAAGGGTATTATGTGACTGCAGCACTTATATCCCCCCTATAAGCCGCACGCGCTATGCGCTTGATCCAGTTGAACCGATGTGAGAGGCGGACCTGCCCAGTTCACTCAACCGCTGGAATATTAAATTCTAAATTTTCACCACCTGATAATTGAGAGTTCTCTCATATCTCAACCCGCTCAACCCCTGCAAAATCTGCCCTCTGAAACAACGCTACCCCTTTATAATCACCCTTATGTGCACTCGGCAATGTTTCGCATTTATACGCCGAACACATTTCCAAACAGGTTATACACCATGAAAAGCTCATTAATAACCTTGGGTCTTCTGACAGCCCTGACAGGTACCTCTGCCTTTGCCAACACCGGCACTATCAACTTCGTCGGTAAAATCGACAGTTCAACATGCCCTATAGAAGTGGTAAACCCAGGCAGTGGTGCGGTGACCAACGAGGTCAGCATGGGTTCTATATCACCCTCACGCTTTACTGAAGTCGGCCAGGAGTATCCGGGGAATGACTTTATTCTTCGTATACCCTTAGATGCGGATTGCGCTGTTGTAAATGCTGGAACCGTAACCTTCACCAGTAATGCTGCTGGTGATAATTATGCAACTAAAGTATATACAGGCGCAGCCACCGGGGTTGCAATTCTTATAAAGGATCATACAGGTGAGCCTGTGAAGAACGGCATCGCATCCAAATCCTATGTCTTGGACCCTCTCAAGGTTAACGACATGAAGTTTGATGCTTATTATGTCTCAACCTCAAAAGACGTGAGTGCCGGACCGGCTGATGCCGATATAAACTTCCTCGTCACTATCAAGTAATAGCCCACTGTTTGCCCTTGCCAGCCAAGGGCAGCACTTATCTGACTCGCCAACTTCTCACCTCGCTGACAGGTCTGCACTCCATGTTCGGTTTTATCAGAAAGACCACTGATTCAAAGCCTGCTTTGCTTATGATTACACTGTTATCTATATGCACTTTCTATAGCGCTTCCAACCATGCCGCCCTAGTTATAAGTGGCACCCGCATCGTGTATGACAGCGACAAGCGTAGTGTCTCCACTATTATTTCCAACCCCAGCAAAAAACCGTTTGCCGTTCAAACCTGGGTCAATACAATTGACGATGACAACACCACGGCAGTGCCTTTTATTCCATCCCCCGCTTTATTTCGATTAAATGCAGGAAAAGAACAGCACGTTCAAATCAACCTGCTCCCCCATCAATTACCTGACAACCAAGAGTCGGTCTTTTATTTTAATGTACAAGAAATCCCTCAAACCACTAAGTCCCAAGACGGGGTATTAAATATTGCATTACGCACTCGAATTAAATTGTTCTATCGCCCTACAGCGATCAAGGGCAACCCAGAGCTTCGATTAAAAGAGCTGCAATGGTCCATGAAAAAAATTGAGGGCAAGACTTATCTGGAGGTATATAACCCGACCCCCTATTACGTTTCCTTTCTACGCTTGGATGTTAGTTCAAACGGCCATATTCAGTCCCCTGAAAATCCGCCAATGGCTGCCCCCCTTTCTCATCAGGTTTACCCGATGGACAACACCAAGCTGGCCTCCGATATACAAGTCACGTTCTCTGCAATCAATGACTACGGCGGCTTCAGCACACCTTTATCCCGCCCGGTAGCGTTCGCTAACTAAAGCTTATCCCCGCATTGACCTACCAGGACCCTCCATGATCTACACACCCGGCCTATGCAATGCTCATGCGCGCCTGAAATTAACACGACTTTTTATCATGAGTACCAGCTTAAACCTCACGTTCACAGCTTTTACATTCGCAAACGCGACAACACAGTTTCAATCCAGTTTTATGCGCCAAGGCACTGGACAAACAACCGATGCGGGCAACTATGCACTTGAAGCCCTTTCCAAAGGACATGACATCGTACCCGGACGTTATTGGGTGCATGTTCAAGCCAATTCACAACCGCTTGAACAGCAACAGATCAATTTCCTACTAAGCGAGGATGGCGAAACACTCAAACCTTGCTTGCCTGCAGCATTATTGACGTCAATTGGCATTAAACCGGACAGTGTGCAAGACCCTGCCTCCTTGAAAGCTGCCTGTGTGGATCTTTGGGCACTGATACCGGGCGCTACAACAGATTTTGACAGTGCCAAAATGCTGTTGGACATTTCTATCCCGCAAATTGCATTGCGTCGTGATGTCGCGGGGCATGTTGAACCAAAACGTTGGGATACCGGCATCAATGCTGCATTCATTAACTATCAAGCATCTGCACAGCAAAGCTCCAACCGTTACAGAGGCCAGAGCAGCAGCCAGGATTTATTTCTCAACAGCGGGATAAACCTGGGTGAATGGCAATTTCGCACCAATCACGTACTCCGTCGGGATGACACCGATAACGATCAGTGGACGCGCTCATTTAGTTACCTGCGACGAGATGTGCCGGGCACTAACGCGAATTTGACGCTGGGTGAAACGTCAACAGAAGGAGATATTTTTCGCAGCGTGCCTATTCAGGGAGTCCTGCTTCGTTCGGATCCAGGGATGCTGCCAGACGTGCTGCAAAGTTACGCACCCATCATTCGAGGCGTGGCGCTGACCCGAGCCAAACTCGAGGTGCGGCAAAACGGGTACCCCATTTACTCAACCTATGTCAGCGCCGGTCCTTATGAAATCGACGACCTGAGCACTGCTGGTGGCAGTGGTGAACTGGAAATAGTACTCACCGAAGAAGACGGTCAGATAAGACGGTTTACTCAGCCCTACGCGACCCTGAGCAATCTATTGCGCGAAGGTGTCTGGCGCTACAGCGCTGCTGCGGGACGTTATAACGCGGCAGGCCACCTGAGCGAGCCGATATTATGGCAAGGCACTTTAGCGATGGGCACCGCCTGGAACTCAACCCTCTATGGTGGCCTCATGGGGAGCAACTTTTATCAGGCTGGCACATTTGGCATCTCTAAAGACCTAGGTACATTCGGCGCCCTGGCGCTTGACGCAACCCGTTCCAGCGCCCAGATCGATTGGAATGATGTGCAAAGTCTGCAGGGGATGAGCTACGCCGTTAAATACGGCAAATCTTTCAGCTCGGGCACCAATCTTCGTTTTGCCGGTTATCGCTACTCCACCTCAGGCTATCGAGACTTTGATGAAGCGCTGCGCCAACGCAGCCAGGACTCCACGTTCTTTGGAAGCCGCCGTAGCCGGATAGAAGCCTCTGTTTATCAAAATTTAACGACTCGCAGCTCCTTAAACTTATCGCTTTCGCACCAAGACTACTGGGGGACGAGCTACAAGCAGCGTCAATTCCAGTTCAGCTTCAACACTCAGTTTCAGGACGTCACGCTTAACCTGTTTGCCTCGCAATCGTTAAGCGATAAGTACGCCAGTGATAGACAAATAGGTCTGAGTATTTCAATGCCACTGGACTTTGCCCGTGCCAGCAATGTCACATTTGACCTGCAAAAAAATGCCGACTACTACAGTCAGCGCACCAGCGTGAGTGGCAGCGCCTATGGCAATCGTCTCAATTATCGGGGCTCATTCAGCCACACCGAGCAACAGCAAGAATCCGCTACGTTATCGGCCAACTATCAAACACCCTATGCCAGCCTGGGCAGCGGCATTACTGTAGGACGTGAATACCGCAGTATGTCGGTGAACACCACTGGCGCGATCATGCTCCACGATCAAGGCATCGAGTTAAGCCCTTATTTGGGGGAAACCATGGCCTTAATTCAGGTGCCCGACATTGCCGGGGTTGGTGTCGCCAATACGAGCGCCATACGCACCAATGAAAAAGGTTTTGTACTGGCTCCTTACCTGCGCCCTTATCGGGTCAACTACCTTGAGCTCAATACTGACGATCTGGGACCAAATATCGAGATCGATAACGCTACTGCTCAGGTAATACCTCGACGAGGCGCGGTTGTGAAAAGCGTGTTTCCTGCCCGAAAAGTGAACCGAATCCTAATAACCGGTACCACAATCGATGGCCAACCGCTGCCTTTTGCTGCACTGGTAACCACAGTTACAGGTGAACAAAAGGGAATCATCGGCCAAGCCGGGCAAGTGCTGTTATCGACAACGCTTCAGTCGCAAACTCTGAACGTGGGCTGGGGTCCGGAACCAGAGCAAAACTGCAAAATGCACACAAATCCGGACACGATGCAACAAATCAACGGGTTTCATTTGCAGGCTCTGGTTTGCCAATAAATCGCCCTCTATAAGGGTGGTATTCAATATACCCCCCGGCCAATCTGGAATGACTCAATGAACACGTTTTCTCAACGGCTAGTGTGCCTGATTGGACTTGCTCTGTGCTCTAAGATGTCTATCGCTTTCGGCGCAGATGATGTGAACACTTGCTACTGGGTCAGCGGCTCAGGCCCTGTAACTTTTACTCCCGATGTAGGCGCTGTTTATATCCCAAGAGATGCGCCCTTGGGCAGTGTGATTGGGATTGTAAATGATCTGTTTCCGCAGAATCCTGAGAGAGGCTACATTGGTTGCGCAAACGACGGCAAAACGGTACTGAGCTTTAACGCCATTGCATCTGCCCCTATTTTCATAGGCCCCCTGCCGCCGACGCCGGGCACAATACTGCATTCCAACATTCCCGGAGTGGGGGTCAGAATTGAACTGCAAAGACCCTTGGTTAAAGAGTTTTCAGAAGACAACTCATTCACAGCCCTCAATGGCCCTTACGTGCCAATGGACAGCCAACACACAGGCGCAATGGGCAGTGCCAACTTCGGTTTGGGGAACTTACGTCATCGACTCACGCTGATCAAAATAGGCAAAATCGCACCCGGCCTGCACACACTGAATGGCGCTCAGTTGTTCAGTGGTCATTTCAGCGGCATAGGCAAGGCGTTTTCTTACGGTGTCACTGGCACCGTAATACAAGCGCAATGCAGTTTGTCAGGCAACCCTGTGAGTGCAAATCCGGTAAATCTGGGTGATTGGGACAACTCGCACTTTACTAAACCGGGGGATGTAACAGATGCGGTGGATTTTCACATCAATCTGATCGACTGCGAAGCAGACCCTGCAGACGCGAATATCGCAACGGCAAATATTCGTCTCGAAGGGGCCAAGGGATCGACGGTATTTGATGCTGCTAAAGGGATATTTACTCTGACTTCAAGCGCCACGGCAAAGGGGGTGGGAATTCAAATGCTCAGCGCCGATGGCCTGACTCCAATAGCTTTGGGAGTGGAAGTACCCGTGATCGCCATTCAGCCGGGTAACACGGTGCTGGACTTCAAGGCACGCATGTATCAGACCCATCCAGCTGACCAAGTTGAGTCCGGGTCAGTGGAAGGAGCCTTAAACTTCACACTTACCTACAAATAAATGCTCCCCCCGCTTTCGCAATATAAAAAAGCGGGGAGACACATATTTAATTGGTCAGATTAGCTCGCAACGCCCTGAAGCCATACCAATAACCCTTATTATTAAAAGTCACCTGCCCTTCAAAATAAATATCGATGCCTACTTTGAATTTTAAAAATTGCTCTTTAGCGACTGTCACACTGACCTTCTTATCCGCTACTTCCTCGGCAGTCACTTTATGCTCAAAGAAAACCACCTCTAAGTTTTTACCATCCTGCCCCAAACCTACCAGCTTGAATTTGATATATTGATCGTCTGCCATAAAAGGCCACACACCAATACTCACCTCAGCTCCTGACCCAGGCACGCTGGAAAGGCTCAAAATATTCCCGTTCACATGCGAACACTGCATGGTCGGATAGTTAGTTGCCAATATATCTGAGAGGGTCAAGCCATAGATACCCGACGTCGCAAGCACTTCAGAGCTACTACCGTCGAGCACCTCATAATAGACGGGAATATAGCGTGCTCCGTCGGCCAAACTGCTGACCATGTGGGCCGCAATATTTTTTCTGGGTACATTAAATAGCAAGGGAGCATCAGGATCGGCGCTGCTCAGCGTAATTGCATTAAACGCCAGAGGGTCAGCCCATTGAAGAAGAACCTTCTCGCCCTCATAAATATCACTTTCTGGAGGGATATTCACAGTGATACCGTCTCCAGGGCCCTCCCCTACAGAATCGATATTCAGTTTCCCAAATTGAGATGAACCGCTGGCGCCTGTAACTTTTACGTAGCCGAGAGAACGTGGCGCCATGTCCACTTCAATGGGCACTGACTCACTCAACGGGCTGCTATTTCCTGCTTTATCGATAAGTTGGTACTCGGCATAACACTCACCGTTCAGCGCGGCCTCAATCTGCGCACGGGTATAGATTATTTCTCTATTGGTCGCCACCGGTGTCCGACCAATAAGTTGACTACCCGTACGGGTTCTCCAAAAATAAACGACTTCATCACCGTCTTGATAATCGGCATATTCTGGTATGACACAGACAAATTTATTGTCATGAGCCTCGAAGAAAGGAATAGTAATTTGCGTGGCGGGAAGGATCAGTGTGCTGGGTTTTAGATGCTTATACGGAGGCGTACGATCAATAACCAAGGGGACAATGTTTGATTCACTCTCTCCTCCCCCATTATGCCCAACGACCACGTATCTAAAGTCAAAAGGCCCTTCCTCGTAATCTAGCTTCCCCGCATCAATACTAAATGACATAGGAAAATCACTGTCAGCAAGCGGCCCTACAACGTCATAGGTTTGCATTGTATTAAATGCGTTGGAGGTATTCTGCCTGCGCCATTGAAATGAGAGTTTATCAATAGCGTTTTTTGGCGGGAGATTAACCCATGCTGCAACGTCAACGATTAACGGATCATCAAGCGCCGAAGCCGGTAGTAACCCTGCCGGGAGCCCCGGCAAAACGCCTACAATATCGGGCTCTTGCAACAAAAAGTGCAGGGACGCAAGCGCATTTATATTCGCCGGGCCTTCAGTGGGTTTTACATTTTTTCTGTCATCAAAATCGGCCATTACTATCACTCACTAAACTTCAATTTAATTGAAACTTAACCTGACGTGTACAGTGGACTCCCACTGTGCACGTAAAGCACGTCAAGTATATTTAGCACGCTTTTGATCGATCGGTTACTAGCAAAACTACTAGCACCCGACCTCTCAGCTTTAAACAGCCCTATTATTTTTCGTACACTTAAAACTTACCAACTATAATAAACCCCCACTGAGCCACCCAACGGCTGTTCAATACCGTCGCCTTTGCTGTACTCCACATCAGCATAGACTTTTATTTTTTGAGTCATGGTCATCGTCATACCGGCCCCCAACTTACCTCGCGAACCGGACAAGTCATTATTAAAGACATTGTCGTTAACTTTGACTTCATTGTTTTTCGAGAACTCATGCACGTAAGCGGCTCGCAGGTAGGGTTGTACGACCTGACCGCCCGCCAACTCAATATTACGCCCCACCGTAGAGCCAAGCTCACCCAATAATGAACACGTGCGGTCACCTTTAGCACGTAACCCATTGTCCAGATCGTAATCCTTGCCTTGGATAATAACGCTTGACACTTGAGCATACGGCTCGACAAAGTAGCCCTCATCAAGCTTTATATGACGCCCAAACTCTGCAGAGGCACCAACACCATAATTGCTATAACTGCCTTTTGTGCTCGTGTTATCACTCAAATTCACATCTGATTTATTTTGAAAACGGTTAATCTTGACGACACCATCAAAGTAATAACCGGTTTGCGCATCAAGCCAGGTGGTATAAGCACCAGCATAATAACTGTCTACCGTGCCGGAAGTGCCACGATCGAGGTCAAGATCTGACTGGCTATAACCCGCCATCAAACCCGCCAGCCACTGACCATCACCGATCGGCAACGGTGCATCCGCACCGAATGTTAACCCCTGCTGGCTTTGCTTATAGCCCACTCCGGTAGAAGCAGACACTGTGTACTTATTGCCATAGGCCCTGACCCATGCGCCGGACTGCCCCGAACCGATACGCAACTCCCCCATACGTGTGCGCAACGTGGTCAACTCTCCATACCAGATAGTAGGTGCCGTATTAAACAATGCCATGGCCGACTGAGTGCCAGGGCTTATGGTTCTGTTCTCAGGGTTCAAGTACCAGTCGGTTGCGCCTCCATCTTCACTGTTTGCCAATTGATAGGAATAAGCACCAAGGTCAATTCGGTCATTCAGCAACGAAAACTTTGCATCCCCTGCGGCTGTGTGCACGAGGTAAAGCTTGTCTGCATTAATCGGATCAGCACCGGAACTGGCCACTACCAGTTGGTGACTGCCCGTAGCGGTGCCCGTTACGTCCAGTTTGTCGGTCTGACCGGTCGAAAAATCTGAAGCCATATAGAACGTACCGCCCGCTCCGCTCAAGTTACTGACCGACAACGTGTAGTAAGCGGTGGGTTCACCAAATTTGATCGAACCTCCATTCATGGATAAGTCGGACACTGTACCGTCTCCAACCATTACCCATTGTGCCTGGCTATTGATTGCCAGGCCCGAGAGGTTTTCAAGGCGCCCGGTCAAGGTGGCCTGAGTATCAAGGATCACATTGGCAGTAGCACCTGACGCAGCAATCACATCACCCTTAAGTTGGGTATTGCTGTCGCTGACTCGCAAGGTGGCTGTGGATGTGCCGTTAACCTCCAGTAAATTGCCATTACCACCGGTGAGTGTAGAGCCATTCATCACATTGATTTGTGTATGAGCGCTCCCGGAATCGTAGTTTTCTACAAGGATCGCCGCCCCAGTCCGCCCGGTCACGGTAGTACTGTCTAGATCAATAACTGAATCTTCGGGATTGATGTAATCAATAATCTGTATGCCATTCAGCCCCCCAACAATCGTGCCTCTCACGGCTGAGGCGTTGCCGTTGAACACCTCAAGGCCGATACCCTCAGCAGCGTTGGCCAACAAAGTAGTGTCGGTCATCTCCAGGCGGCTCAAATGAGACACTGTTGCGCCACGGTTCATACCCGTGATGGTACTACTCTGTACCTGTGCAACAGACCCTGTATTGGTATCAGCTGCGACTCTAAGAGCGATCCCATTACTGGTAAGTGTGCTGCCAGTAATGGTCGCATTACTGCCATATAAACTCACACCGGGTTCTGTACCGTTTCCATTTACAGTTGACCCGTTCAACACCAGATTTGACTTATTGACCTCAATATTTTGTGCGGTCGCTGCATTGGCCGTCAGCGTCCAACCATTGAAAACTCTATATTTATTCAGCGGATCACTCAAAGCACTAATAGACTCGTCACTAAATCTGACCAAAACTGTTTCGGCATTTACGCGTTCAGCGATGAACAAACTGGAGCCTACCGCAACAAGAAACATACAATGAGAAAGTGGCGAACGTTGATAGGGCATGGTCATTTACCTGTTAATCGGATACATTTTTATGCAAAGAATTACCTTAGATCTCTCTAAGCATATTCATACAAAGCCGACGCATGCTACGCACATTGTATAAACCGCAATGTAGGAAAAACCCTACGCAATCGTAGGGCGTCTCCCAAATAATGTTGCATGCCCTGATAAATCTATGGACTTGGGGGGATATTGCACGTCCCTGCTGAGGTATACATACCTATGTCCACTGTCGCCTCTCCAGGTTCTTCTTTACCCTGAATAAGCAGTGTGTATTCAACTTTTCCACTGCCTATATTGTCACTGTCTGCACCATAGATGGGCAGAAAGTAGGTGTCATAAGGTCTAACCCACCAGATAAAACCTTGCTGTTCTTGCTCCTTACTCACCGTCAACTCGCCACTTTCAAGTGGGTCACCTGGAATCGGCGTTACGGTGCCTTCATCAATAAAACTAGTCCATTTAAGTTTTATTTTTGTACCCTCGACCAAGTATCTGGATACCGGAATATAAACACGAATCCCATAGGAACCATCATCAGTCAGTTCCAGAGAAGGGCAATTCAGCCAGTTCCAAGTCGTGTCAATAGTTGGAAATTCAGGGGGAGCCAAAACAATAGGAACTCCCGAAACCGCCACCGGTTTGGGCTTTGATTTTTCATCGTTGATAAAGTCGTCATGCGATACAGAAAACCAAACATCGATGTCGCCATTACCCGCTGCATCAATATTAACCCAATCAACAGTGAACTCTATATCATCAGGATCAGTGGGCTCTTCGGTGGTGACCGTATGAGTACCGAGTGATTTACCCCCCCAAAAGAACTCGATTTTTTGATCGGGGCCAATTCCCTCATAAGGTCTGAGTTTTATCGTTGCAGGTTCGTTTACATCACCAGCAACAATTTTATCAACTTCCCCCGTAAAACTGACTACGGTCACTACACCGAGTGCAGGGTTTACCGGGTTAGGCTCGTCAGGGTTTTCTGGCCCCACTTTGGATAAATCTACCTGAATCGTGACATCGGCTGAGCCCAAAGGCAGCGAACCCCGGTAATAGGTGTACTCGACAATGGTGGGCTGCGAGCCAGGCTTCGTGAAATCATAGGCAGCTTTCAGAGTTGCCCACGGCACTGGGACGCTAACCGGAAACTGACTGATGGGAAAAAGGACATCCAACGTCTTGCTTCCCCACTTGACCTCAATACGATCGCCAATTTTCCAGTTGGTAATTTCAGTTTTTATCTCAAGATAAACGCCCAAAAAAGCATCATCACGGTCAATTAACTCATCTGAGATCTCGTCGGCATGGCGTACCGTCGGTGCCGGAAATGGCGCCACAGGCAAAGGTCCAAGCGCTACAGGCATTTTCACAGACTTACCAATACGACTGTCATTACCGGCTTTATCGAGCAGGATATAACAGGCGTAAAAATCACCATCCCCCGCAGCAACAATTGTCGCTTCGGGAATTGCAAATTTCCGACCTGCTGGAATAGCTTGATACCCCCCAATAGGGGTCAAGCCGGATATATCATCCGGCACATCACCTTTTACCCAGAAAACACCAATTCTATCGCTGCTTTCTTCATCAGGATAAGCCGAAATTTCAGCCACTACTGCAGCACGATTGGCATCCGTAATAGGTCCCGCCGGGAGAATTAAATCAGCCGGATATGCAGAACCGTAGGGCGGGATAATGTCGAGCACTATAGGTGTTGTTTCTGACGGAGTAGCAACTCCGCCATCATTCCCACCCACTACGCGGTATCTAAATTCAAAAGCACCGTGAACATTTTTAAAAGCGTCGAGCGGTATTTCTTGAATCATGGGATCTGGGTACACCCCTTTTATTTCAATAGATGGAGGGTCCAGCAGGTCTATATAGGCCGCGTCATCGGTACTCCCTAGCGGTCGCCATTGCAGCCTTAATTCATCACCGGGCCTTGTTGGATTGGTCGGAAAATTCACCCAGTGCGGAATTTCAACTTTAAGAGGAACGGTCAAAAGCGCTTTAGGGATAAGCCCAAGCGGATCGCCTGGCAAAACACCTTGCACAGTAGGTTTGACATGTGCAGCTGCATGCCTTAACCCAACAGCGCGTTTAAAATAAGCCTTACGTGCATTTTTAGCAGCTAATTTCCTCTCAAGCATATTCATCCCGCAACCCTCAATTCACAGAAAAGTTTAGATATCGAACGTTCTTACGCCTTACAAAAACAGACCCACAAAAAACTTAGCACTTAGCCTATAAATTAAGTGTGCGAGCAGCACGCCACCGAACGAACTATGGCCGCCATAAATACCTTAATACTGTTGTGACTCTTAGAGTTATTGAACGCCTTTTTAAGGCAGTTGGATACTGTCAGAAATGACAGGTAAACCCACCGTATATAACCTTCTCAAATACGCTCTAACCCAGCAGGCCCTTGCCACTTTTGGGGCCTGACTCACTGTAGTTTCGGCCCATCGCTGCCTATTTATTGATCGAATTTAGTAGCACGGATAATCGTCTGGCGCATGAGGTGGGGAATGGCATGCACTGCGTTTCCAAAGCGCATCCAGGCTCGTCAACTGCTACGTAATACCCAAAAACCCCACTAACGCCGCACGCTGGGCCAATGCATCCTTGCGCCCCAGTTCAATTAACTCGCTGCAATAGCCCGCCTCGAACAACAAATAACTCAGCACACCTGCACCGCTGGTTTTGGTTGCCCCCGGCCCGCGCAAAAACAGGCGCAGCGCGGCGGGCAGTTCGTGGCGGTGGCGGGCGGCTATTTCGTCAATGGGCTGGCTGGGGGCGATAACCAGCACATCAACCGGCGCTAAACCGAGGTTGTCGGGCTGCCCTGGCAGCAACCGGCTGAAGTGGTTCAGGCGCTCCAGCAGTTCGATATCGCTCTCAAGGCTGTCAATAAAAGTGCTGTTGAGCATGTGCCCGCCAATTTGCGCCAAGGTCGGATGCTGCGCGTTGTACTGGCGCGCTTGCCCGCCCTGACGATCCGGCCCGCGCGGGTTGCCGCTGACCCCGACCACCAGCACGCGATTGGCGCCCAAATGCAGCGCCGGGCTGATGGGTGCAGACTGGCGCACGGCGCCATCGCCAAAATACTCTTCGCCAATTTTGACCGGGGCAAACAACAGCGGTATGGCCGAGCTGGCCAGCAAGTGCTCGACGGTCAACGCCGTCGGCAGGCCAATGCGCCGATGACGCAACCAGCCTTCGATCGCACCTTCACTTTGATAAAACGTTACGGCCTGGCCCGAGGAGTAGCCAAAAGCCGTGAGCGCCACAGCGCGCAAGTGCTGCGCAGCGATGGCCTGATCGATACCGGCAAAGTTGATTTTGTCGTTGAGCAATTCGCGTAACGGCGAACTGTTGAGCAGCGCCACCGGCACGTGGCTGCCAAGGCCCAACAAGCTGTGGCCCAGAAAGCGACTGGCCTGGTGAATCACCCCCGGCCAATCACTGCGCAACACACGATGGCTTTCAAAGTTTTGCCAGAAGGTCGTCAAGTGCTCGACGGCCTGGGTGAAGTTCATCGCGCCACTGGCCAGGCTGACTGCGTTGATCGCCCCGGCCGAGGTGCCGACAATCACTGGAAACGGGTTGGGCGCACCCGCAGGTAACAACTCGGCAATGGCCGCCAGCACCCCCACTTGATACGCCGCCCTGGCGCCGCCGCCCGACAGAATCAACCCGGTCACCGACGCTCTGCCGTTCATACCTCAGCGCCTTTGCAGCGCGGGTTACTTGCGGCGTTTGTCGTACAGCTTTGGCTCGCCCGGTGGCCGGGTTTTGAAGCGGCGGTGCGCCCACAAGTACTGCTCTGGGCATTCGCGTATCGCACGCTCGACCCATTGGTTGATGCGCAGGCAGTCGGCCTCATCGCTTTCTCCGGGAAAGTCGCTTAAAGGCGGATGAATCACCAACTTATAACCACTGCCATCCGCCAGTCGTTGTTGAGTAAAGGGTACAACCTGCGCTTTGCCCAGCTTGGCGAACTTGCTGGTGGCCGTCACTGTGGCGGCCTCGATGCCAAACAATGGCACAAAAATGCTTTGCTTGGCGCCGTAGTCCTGGTCGGGTGCGTACCAGATCGCCCGCCCGGCGCGCAGCAACTTGAGCATGCCGCGCACGTCATCGCGCTCCACTGCCAGCGAGTCCAGGTTGTGGCGCTCGCGGCCGCGGCGCTGGATAAAGTCGAACAACGGGTTTTTGTGTTCGCGGTACATGCCATCAATGGTGTGCTGCTGCCCGAGCAAGGCGGCGCCAATTTCCAGGGTGGTGAAGTGAAAGGCCATCAAGATGACGCCCTTGCCTTCACGCTGGGCCTGCTGCAGGTGCTCCAGCCCTTCGACATGCGCCAACTTGGCCAGGCGCGGCTTGGCCCACCACCAGCTCATGGCCATTTCAAAAAAGGCGATGCCGGTTGAGGCGAAGTTTTCCTTAAGCAGGCGCTCGCGCTCAGCGGCGTTTTTTTCGGGGAAGCACAGTTCAAGGTTGCGCGCAGCAATGCGCCGGCGCTCACCGGCCACCCGGAACATGCAAGCCCCCAGAAAACGACCAATGCGCAGTTGCACCTTATAAGGCAGTTGCACCACCAGCCACAGCACGCCCAGCCCTGACCACAGCAGCCAAAAACGCGGATGAAAAAAAGCAGCTCGAAAACGCGGGCGATCCATTAATGATTCCGGACAGACACAAGGGCCGGGCATTCTACATCGTTAGACCCGGCTTGCGGCTCGCGGGCGTTCTCGTTATAAGTCTCTGCACTTTAAGTGACAAGCCGCATTAAGCCGACCATGAGCCAAACCGAATCGCAAGACCAAGCCCCCGTGTTTCAGCTTAAGGGCAGTATGCTCGCCATTACGGTGCTGGAACTGGCCCAAAACAACCTTGAAGCCCTTGATCGCCAACTGGCCGCCAAAGTTGCCCAGGCGCCCAATTTTTTCAGTAACACCCCGCTGGTGCTGGCGCTCGACAAGCTGCCCGTCGGTGCCGGTGCCGTCGACTTGCCCGGGCTGATGCGCGTGTGTCGCCAACATGGCCTGCGCACCCTGGCCATTCGCGCCAGCCGCATCGAAGACATTGCCGCGGCCATCGCCATCGACCTGCCAGTCTTGCCGCCGTCCGGTGCACGTGAGCGGCCGATTGAGCCCCCGGTTGAAGTAATCATCGCGCCGAAAAAGCCCGAAAAACCGCCCGAGCCGGCCATCAAGCCGACCCGCATCATCACCACGCCAGTACGTGGTGGCCAAACGGTATACGCCGAGGGTTGCGACCTGGTGGTCATCGCCTCGGTCAGCCCCGGTGCGGAACTTATGGCCGATGGCAACATCCATGTGTACGGCCCTATGCGTGGCCGAGCGCTTGCCGGATACAAAGGCAACACCCGAGCGCGAATTTTTTGCCAGCAACTGAGCGCCGAACTGGTGTCCATTGCCGGAATGTACAAAGTGTCCGAAGACCTGCGACGCGATCCTTTGTGGGGCGCCGGGGTTCAAATCAGTCTGTCAAGTGACATGTTGAACATCACCCGTCTTTAACGGATACTCACGCCATTTTCCAACCATCTCAATTACGTAGAGAAAACAGACTAGTCTTTGTAGGAAGTCAGCAATCAGCCAGTGTTTACGTTGTGTAGGCCTGGCTTGGGGGATGTCCACCAAGACTGTTCACCTGTTGTCGTTTATTTAGAGATGTTATTCAGGGACTAAAAAGTCCTTTTTCCTTAGGGGTGAAGCACCTTGGCCAAGATTCTAGTGGTTACATCCGGCAAGGGTGGTGTGGGTAAGACCACCACCAGCGCCGCTATCGGTACGGGCCTGGCACTGCGCGGGCACAAAACCGTCATCGTCGACTTCGACGTTGGCCTGCGTAACCTCGACCTGATCATGGGGTGCGAGCGTCGCGTGGTGTATGACTTCGTTAACGTGGTTAACGGCGAAGCCAACCTGCAACAGGCGCTGATCAAAGACAAACGTCTGGAAAACCTGTACGTGCTGGCTGCCAGCCAGACCCGTGACAAAGACGCCCTGACCAAAGAAG
Organism: Pseudomonas sp. FSL R10-0399; assembly: GCF_009600165.1. Classification (NCBI taxonomy): domain Bacteria; kingdom Pseudomonadati; phylum Pseudomonadota; class Gammaproteobacteria; order Pseudomonadales; family Pseudomonadaceae; genus Pseudomonas; species Pseudomonas sp. FSL R10-0399. The sequence continues at coordinate 30,834 of NZ_WIWK01000036.1, read as the reverse complement.
GCGTCGAAAAAGTTCTGATGGAACTCAAAGAGACCTTCGAATACGTGGTCTGCGACTCTCCGGCGGGCATCGAAACTGGCGCCCACCTGGCCATGTACTTCGCGGATGAAGCGATTGTCGTGACCAACCCGGAAGTGTCTTCGGTGCGTGACTCGGACCGCATGTTGGGCCTGCTGGCCAGCAAATCGCGCCGCGCCGAACTGGGCGAAGACCCGATCAAGGAACACCTGCTGCTGACCCGCTACAACGCGGATCGCGTCAGCAAGGGTGAAATGCTCGGCGTTGAAGACGTCAAGGAAATCCTGGCGGTTACGCTGCTGGGTGTGATCCCGGAATCCCAGGCGGTGCTCAAGGCATCCAACCAGGGCGTGCCGGTGATCCTTGATGACCAAAGTGACGCCGGTCAGGCCTACAGCGATGCGGTTGATCGTTTGCTGGGCAAAACCGTGGAGCATCGGTTCCTCGATGTACAGAAGAAGGGATTCTTCGAGCGCCTGTTTGGAGGCAATTAAACAATGAACATTTTTGACTTCTTTCGTACCCGCAAAACGCCAACCACCGCGTCGGTCGCGAAAGAGCGTCTACAGATCATCGTGGCGCACGAACGCGGCCAACGCAGTACCCCGGACTACCTGCCAGCCCTGCAAAAAGAGCTGGTCGAGGTGATCCGCAAATACGTCAACATCGGCGATGATCAAGTACAGATCGCCCTTGAAAACGAGGGTAGCTGCTCGATTCTGGAACTCAACATCACCCTGCCAGACCGTTAATCGATCCGGCTGATACCACGGCGGCTTGGAGGTTTCTCTGCACAGGGGGATCTCCAAGCCGCCGTTGGCGTTTGTTAAGAGGCTGTTTTAATGCCGTTGTCGAATATTCACATCATCCATCAGGACGCAGGCGTTCTGGTGGTCAACAAGCCGACCTTGCTGCTGTCGGTGCCGGGCCGCGCCGAAGACAACAAAGACTGCCTGATCACCCGCCTGCAAGAAAACGGCTACCCCGAAGCCCGCATCGTGCACCGCCTGGACTGGGAAACCTCGGGGATCATTCTGCTGGCCCGCGATGCCGACACGCACCGCGAATTGTCGCGTCAGTTTCACGACCGGGAAACTGAAAAGGCCTACACCGCGCTGGCCTGGGGCCAACCGGAGCTGGACAGTGGCAGCATCGACCTGCCCCTGCGTTACGACCCGCCGACCAAGCCGCGCCACGTGGTCGACCACGAGTTTGGCAAGAACGCGTTGACCTTCTGGAAAGTCCTGGAGCGTTGCGGCGATTATTGCCGGGTTGAACTGACGCCGATTACCGGGCGTTCGCATCAGTTGCGCGTGCACATGTTGTCCATTGGCCACCCGCTGCTGGGCGATGGCCTGTACGCGCACCCGCAGGCATTGGCGGCCTATCCGCGTTTGTGCCTGCACGCCAGCATGCTCAGCTTCACCCACCCGCAGACCGGCGAACGCCTGCGCTTCGAGTGCCCCGCACCGTTTTAACAGCTTCACGCCCTGTAGGAGCGAGCTTGCCTCGCGATCTTTTGATCTTTAAAAGATCGCGAGGCAAGCTCGCTCCTACAAAGGGTTTGCACGTTTTTGCTGGTCAAATTTTGTGATCAATGCGCTAAACTCGCGGCCTTGCTGTCTGGAGTAACTTATGCGCGAAGAGTTGAACCAAGGCCTGATCGACTTTCTCAAGGCCTCCCCTACCCCGTTCCATGCCACCGCCAGCCTTGTTCAACGCCTGGAAGCCGCCGGTTACCAGCGCCTCGACGAGCGCGAGACGTGGTACACCGAAGCCAACGGCCGCTATTACGTCACCCGTAATGACTCCTCCATCGTCGCTTTCAAGCTGGGCCGTCACTCGCCCCTGCAAGGTGGCATCCGCATGGTCGGCGCTCACACAGACAGCCCCTGCCTGCGGGTCAAGCCTCAGCCTGAGCTGCAACGCCAGGGTTTTTGGCAATTGGGCGTGGAAGTCTACGGCGGCGCGTTGCTGGCCCCCTGGTTTGACCGCGACCTGTCGCTGGCCGGGCGCGTGACATTCCGCCGTGACGGCAAGGTCGAGAGCCAGTTGATCGACTTCCGCGCGCCGATTGCGACCATCCCCAATCTGGCGATTCACCTCAATCGCACGGCCAACGAAGGCTGGGCGATTAACCCGCAGACCGAACTGCCACCGATTCTGGCGCAGGTTGCAGGCGATGAGCGCGTAGATTTCCGCGCCCTGCTCACCGACCAGCTGGCCCGCGAACACGGCCTGAACGCCGACGTGGTGCTCGACTATGAGCTGAGCTTCTACGACACACAAAGCGCTGCGGTGATCGGCCTCAACGGTGATTTTATTGCCGGTGCGCGCCTGGACAACCTGCTGTCGTGCTACGCCGGCCTGCAAGCGCTGTTGAACACCGACACCGACGAAACCTGCCTGTTCGTGGCCAATGACCATGAAGAAGTCGGCTCGTGTTCAGCGTGCGGCGCGGACGGCCCGATGCTGGAGCAGATCCTCCAGCGCGTACTGCCTGAAGGCGACGAGTTTGTGCGTACCATACAAAAATCGCTGCTGGTCTCGGCCGACAACGCCCACGGCGTGCACCCCAACTACGCCGACAAGCACGACGCCAACCACGGCCCCAAACTCAATGCCGGGCCGGTGATCAAGGTCAACAGCAACCAGCGTTACGCCACCAACAGTGAAACGGCGGGTTTTTTCCGTCATCTGTGCATGGCGGTTGAAGTGCCGGTGCAAAGTTTTGTGGTGCGCAGCGACATGGGCTGTGGCTCAACCATCGGCCCGATCACCGCCAGCCACCTGGGTGTGCGCACGGTAGACATCGGCTTGCCGACCTTCGCCATGCACTCCATCCGTGAACTGGCCGGTAGCCACGACCTGGCGCACCTGGTCAAAGTATTGAGCGCGTTCTACGCCAGCAACGAACTCCCGTAAAACACCAGCTTCAACAGGTGGGAGCGGGCTTGCTCGCGATGAAATCAGCGCGTTTTTTTTGAAAACCGCGTCGCCTGCATCGCGAGCAAGCCCGCTCCCACCTGTTGTGTTACAAGCACGGCGATTCATTTTTGATACACATCACCCCACTTCTGCGTAAAGCCACCTAGACTCGGGTGATTAACTTCTTCAGGTCCAGAACATGCTCGAAATATCCGCCTTTAATTCCATGTTGATCCCCATTGTGATTGGTATGTTGCTGCTCACTATTGGCTTCAACTTTCGCGACAGTAAACCCGGTGTACTGTCGATCTGGTTTGGCATGTTGCTGATCTTCGGCACCATCGTTTTTAAAATTCTCGCCAAACTGAATCAATAAATAGCACCGCATCCGCGATCACTTATTTTATGTATGACAAGAAATGAATGATCGCGGGGCCTAGCGTACACTCGTCCGATCCGTACTTTCCGAGGGTGATCGCCTAGTGTTTCTTCGTCTCTTTGCCCGGCCCTATTGGCTACTGATTTGTCTGCTGACCTTGCTGCCGCTCGCCTCGGCCCAGGCTGTGGGCATCACCAGCCTGCTTCCCAGTTCGGATAAAACCCAAACGCAACCCACCGAGCCTTTGGGCCAGTCGCTGGACGAGGTGATCAAAAATCTTGAGAACGACCAGCAACGCAGCAAGTTGCTGGCGGACCTTAAAAAGCTTCGCGATGCCACCAAAAAAGCCCAGCCCGAAGCTGAAATCGGTGTGCTGGGTTTGATCGGTAGCACTCTCGCCGACCTCGAAAAACAGTTCTCGGGCAACGACAGCCCCACCTCGCGCTGGAGCGAAGAAATCGGCCAGGCCAAAGATGAACTGGTGGCCTTGATGCTGCCCGCCAAGGAATGGGTGCCCATCATCTTTGCCTTTGCGCTGATCATCATGATCTGGAGCCTGCTGGCTTCACTGCTGATTTGGGTCAGCCACCGCGTGCGCTTGCGCTTTGGCCTGAGCGAAGAATTGCCGCAGCACCCAAAAGCCGTCGACATGCTGCGCTTTGCCTTGCGCAAGCTCGGCCCTTGGCTGGTGGCGCTGGTGATCACGGTGTACATGAGTTACGCCTTGCCATCATCGCTGGGCAAAGACCTGGCCATGGCGCTGGCCTACGCCCTGGTGATCGGCACCTGCTTCTCGGCCACCTGCGTGATTTTGTTTTCATTGCTCGATGGCCCGCACCGTCATCGCGCCCTGCATATTCTGCGGCATCAGGCGTTCCGCCCGCTGTGGTGGATCGGCAGCTTTGCCGCCTTTGGTGAGGCACTCAGCGACCCGCGCATGGTCGCCTCACTTGGCGTGCACCTGGCGCATACCGTGGCCACGTTTGCCAACGTGATGGCGGCGCTGTCGACCGGGCTGTTTATCATCCGCTTCCGCCGCCCCATCGCTCACCTTATCCGTAACCAGCCGCTGTCACGCCGCCTCACCCGCCGCGCCCTGAGCGACAGCATCGAGACCCTCGGCACTTACTGGTACATCGCCGCGCTGATTCTGGTGGGCATCTCACTGTTCGCCACCTTCTTGTCGGCGGGCGATACCAGCACCGCGCTGCGCCAGTCGCTGATCTGCGCCGTGCTGGTGGTGCTGTGCATGGTGATCAACGGGCTGGTACGCCGCCATGCGCAAAAGCCACAACGCGGGCCCAAGCGCCACGCGCTGTATTCGGAACGGCTCAAAAGCTTTGTCTACACCCTGGCGCACTTGATTGTGTGGCTGGTGTTCATCGAGTTGGGGTTGCGCGTGTGGGGCCTCTCGCTGATCGGTTTCACCGAGGGTGAAGGCCATGAAATCAGCGTCAAACTGTTCGGCCTGGCGGGGACGTTACTGTTTGCCTGGCTGATCTGGATTCTCGCCGATACGGCCATCCACCACGCCCTGACCCGCTCGCGCAAAGGCCTGGCCAACGCCCGCGCGCAAACCATGATGCCGTTGATTCGCAACGTGCTGTTTGCGGCCATTTTCATCATCGCGCTGATCGTCGCACTGGCGAACATGGGCATGAACGTCACGCCACTGCTGGCCGGTGCCGGTGTGATCGGTCTGGCCATTGGTTTTGGTGCGCAGTCGCTGGTTGCCGACCTGATTACCGGCTTGTTCATCATCATTGAAGACTCGCTGGCCATCGATGATTACGTGGATGTCGGCGGCCACCTGGGCACGGTTGAAGGCCTGACGATTCGTACCGTGCGCCTGCGCGACATTGACGGCATCGTGCACACCATTCCGTTCAGTGAAATCAAAAGCATCAAAAACTATTCCCGCGAGTTCGGTTACGCGATTTTCCGCGTGGCGATCCCGTACAACATGGAAATCGACGACGCCATCAAGCTGATGCGCGAGGTGGGACAAAAGATGCGCACCGACCCGCTGCAGCGCCGCAACATCTGGTCACCGCTGGAGATTCAAGGGGTCGAAAGTTTCGAGTCGGGCAGCGCAATTTTGCGCGCACGCTTCAAAACCGCGCCGATCAAGCAATGGGAAGTGTCACGGGCGTTCAACCTGTCGCTCAAGCGCCATCTGGATGAAGCCGGCCTTGACCTCGCGACACCGCGCCTGAGCGTGCAGGTAGTGACAGCAGGTAGCGGGAACTTACAAAAGGAATAACCCCTTCATCCCTGTAGGAGCGAGCTCGCCTCGCGATCTTTTGATCTTTAAAAGTTCGCGAGGCAGGCTCAGACTCAACGCTCCAGCACATCCACACCAACGTGGATCGCGTCATGTCGCCAATACTCAATGTCACAGTCGATCAGCCGCTCGTGCTGGTCGTAGTTGATGCGCTCGATCCTCAACCCCGGGCTGCCCGTCGACACCTTGAGCGTTGCCGCCGCCTCGGCGGGCAAGGCGGTCGGCACGATCTCAAAACGCACCCGCCCGTAATGCAAATCGTAGTGCCGCGCATACAGCTCGGTGATCGACTGCGTGAGGTCAAAATCCAGAATCTGCGGGAAGTATTGCGGGTTCAGGTAATGCTCGACATACAGCACCAAACGCCCATCAATGCACCGCGCCCGGCAGATCTGGATCACACTGGAAAACGCCGGTAACTGCAGACGTGCGCACACGGCGGCCGAGGCCGGCTGCAAGCGCGCCGAAATCACCTCGGTAGTCGGTACTCGTCCCTGGGCGCTGACCATCGCGTGAAAGTGGCTGCGCTGCATCAAGTTATAGGCCAGGCGCGGCGGCGAAATAAACCAGCCGCGCCGCTCCTCGCGATACACCACGCCTTGCGCTTCCAGTTGCAACAACGCTTCACGCACCGTGATGCGGGTGGTCGCGAACAGTTCGCTGAGTTTTCTTTCAGCCGGCAATTGGCTGCCGCAGGTCAGCAAGCCATGTTCGATTTGCTCTTGCAGGGCCAGACCAATGGCTGTCACCGCTTTGGGTGCACCTTCACGCATCAACGTTACCTATCTGGACTAGTCCAGCACCAAATGTGGGCAGGCTCGGCCTGCAAAACACTTAACTCTTGAGGATGCCAGCCTAGGCAGTGCAGATGACTGTTCGATGACACTGACACCTGTTTTAACCCTCAAGCCCACACCCGCCGGGGCCTTGACCATGGTCTACGCTTAGCTCACGGCACTTGGCGGGCCTGTAAAAGTGCTTGCACAACCAATGCCGACATTAAAGTGTCATGCAGCGCCCTTAAATTGGCTCAGGTATTGCTGACCTAGACCAACCCACTGCAAAACTCTAAAAAAACCAGCGTGAACACCCCCACAGGAGCTTCAGATGAAACAGTTTTTTCTGGCATCACTGTTAGGCACCAGCATCGCCCTTTGCACCTCGGCCATGGCCGCCGATGTCGATTTAAAAGCCCTTGAAACTGCCGCCAAGGCAGAGGGCGCCGTGAACAGTGTCGGCATGCCCGATGACTGGGCCAACTGGAAAGGCACGTGGGAAGACCTGAACAAACTGTATGGCCTCAAGCATGTCGACACCGACATGAGTTCGGCTCAGGAAGTGGCCAAGTTTGCCGCCGAAAAAGACAACGCCAGCGCTGATATTGGTGACGTCGGTGCAGCCTTCGGCCCTATCGCGGTGGCCAAAGGCGTGACCCAGCCCTACAAACCCACCACCTGGGAACAGATCCCGGCCTGGGCCAAGGACAAAGACGGTAACTGGGCATTGGCCTACACCGGCACCATCGCGTTTATCGTCAATAAAAAGCTGCTGCACGGCTCTGAAGTGCCAACCAAATGGTCTGACCTCAAATCTGGCAAATACAAGGTCTCGATCGGTGACGTGAGCACCGCCGCGCAAGCCTCCAACGGTGTTCTGGCCGCAGCCTTTGCCAACCACGGTGATGAAAAGAACATTCAGCCAGCCCTGTTGATGTTTGCTGATATCGCCAAGCAAGGGCGCCTGTCACTGGCCAACCCGACCATCGCCACCATGGAAAAAGGTGAAGTTGAAGTGGGCGTGGTCTGGGACTTCAATGGCCTGAGCTACAAAGCCAAAATGGCCAACCCGGATGACTACGTGGTGCTGATTCCGTCGGACGGCTCAGTGATTTCGGGTTACACCACCATCATCAACAAATACGCCAAGCACCCGAACGCCGCCAAACTGACCCGCGAATACATCTTCAGTGATGCCGGCCAAACCAATCTGGCGCGTGGCAACGCCCGCCCGATCCGCGCCGAACACCTGACCCTGCCAGACGACGTGAAGGCCAAGCTGCTGCCTAACGAGCAGTACAAGAACGTGACGCCGATCAAAGACGCCGACGCATGGGAAAAAACCGCGAAGGCCCTGCCTCAGAAATGGCAGGAAGAAGTCATTATCAACATGCAGTAAAGAGCTGTACCTACCCCTGTAGGAGCGAGCCCGTCTCGCGATCTTTTGAGCGTTTAAAAGATCGCGAGGCACGCTCGCCCCTGCACATTCTGTGCTTTACCTGCGGAGTCGCAGTACATGAAACACAAGGTCATTTTGGTGGTACTCGACGGACTCAATCATGACGTTGCCCGCCATGCCATGGGGCATTTGCAGGCCTATGTCAGCGCAGGACGCGCCACGCTGTACAAGCTCACCTGTGAACTCCCAGCGCTGTCACGCCCTCTGTATGAGTGCATCCTCACGGGTGTCCCGCCGATTGAAAGCGGCATTGTGCATAACAATGTCTCGCGCCTGTCTCATCAGCGCAGCGTGTTCCATTACGCCCGCGAGGCAGGTTTGAGCACCGCCGCCGCGGCTTACCACTGGGTCAGCGAACTGTATAACCGCTCGCCTTTTATCGCGGCCCGTGACCGCCACACCGAAGACAGCGATCTGCCCATCCAGCACGGGCATTTTTACTGGAACGATCACTATCCCGATTCCCACTTGCTTGCCGATGCCGAAAGCCTGCGCCTGCGCCATGCGCCGGACTTTTTGCTGGTGCACCCGATGAACATCGACGATGCCGGCCACAAGCACGGCCTCGACAGCTCGCAATACCGTAACAGCGCACGCTCTGCCGACATTGTGTTGGCCGATTACCTGCAAGGCTGGCTGGACGCGGGCTACCAGGTGCTGGTGACCGCCGACCACGGCATGAACAACGACCGCTCGCACAATGGCCTGTTGCCCGAAGAACGCGAAGTGCCGCTGTTTGTACTTGGCGACGCCTTTAGCCTGGACCCGCAGGCCACCCCCAAACAAACCGAACTGTGCGGCACGATTTGCCAATTGCTGGGCGTCGCCCATGACAAACCGCTGTGCCAGACCTTATTGAGACCCGCGCCATGACCCGTGGTAAATGGCTGGCATTGTTGTGCCTCGCGCCCTTTGCAATTGTCTTTATCGTGTTCCAGATTGCCCCGCTGGTGTGGGTGCTGGTACACAGCCTGCAATCAGAAGACACCGGCTGGGGCCTGGATAACTTCAGCAAGATCTTCGCCTCGAAGTTCTATTTACAGGCCATCCAGCACAGCCTGGAGATCAGCTTTTGGTCCAGCCTGTTCGGCATCGTAATTGCCGTGCTCGGCAGCTACTCGCTGCATAAAGTCGACTCAAGGCTGCGCAACTTCGTTAACGCCTTCGCCAACATGACCAGCAACTTCTCCGGGGTGCCGCTGGCCTTTGCCTTCATCATCCTGCTGGGGTTTAACGGCAGTATCACGATCATGCTGAAACAGGCGGGGATCATCGAGGACTTCAACCTCTACTCCAAAACCGGCCTGATTATTTTGTACACCTACTTCCAGATCCCGCTGGGTGTCCTGCTGCTGTACCCGGCCTTTGATGCCCTGCGTGAAGACTGGCGCGAGTCAGCGTCATTGCTGGGCGCCAACAGCTGGCAGTTCTGGCGTTTTATTGGCTTGCCGGTCCTCACACCGGCACTGCTGGGCACCTTTGTGATCCTGCTGGCCAACGCCTTGGGCGCCTATGCCACGGTGTATGCGCTGACCACCGGCAACTTCAACGTTTTACCTATCCGCATTGCCGCGATGGTCTCGGGTGACATCAGCCTGGACCCGAACATGGCCAGTGCGCTGGCGGTGATTCTGGTGGGGTTGATGACCCTGGTGACGCTGGTGCATCAGTGGCTGTTAAAGAGGAGCTACCATGTCGCGCGCTGAAACCGGAACCGCCAGCGTTTATCACCGCACGGTGGTTTACCTGCTGTTTATTATTTTGTTGTTGCCGCTGCTGGGCACGTTTGTGTACTCGATTGCCAGCAGTTGGTCCGCCACCGTGTTGCCCAGCGGCTTTACCTTCAAGTGGTACCTGCAACTGTGGAGCGATCCGCGCTTTTTGACCGCATTCGGCCATTCGCTGTTGATCTGCTTCGGGTCTTTGGTGCTGTCGGTGGTGTTGATTCTGCCGCTGCTTTTTGTAGTGCATTACCACTTCCCCAAACTCGACGCGCTGATGAACATCCTCATTTTGCTGCCGTTTGCGGTGCCGCCGGTGGTCTCGTCGGTCGGCCTGCTGCAACTCTACGGTTCGGGGCCAATGGCCATGGTCGGTACGCCGTGGATCCTGATCGGCTGCTACTTCACCGTGGCCCTGCCCTTCATGTACCGGGCCATCACCAACAACCTGCAAGCCATCAACCTGCACGACTTGATGGACGCTGCCCAACTGCTCGGCGCCAGCACCTGGCAGGCGGCGTTTCTGGTGGTGTTGCCGAACTTGCGTAAAGGCTTGCTGGTGGCGTTGCTGCTGTCGTTTTCGTTCCTGTTTGGCGAGTTTGTGTTTGCCAACATCCTGGTCGGCACCCGCTACGAAACCTTGCAGGTGTTCCTCAATAACATGCGTAACAGCAGCGGCCATTTCACCAGCGCGCTGGTGATCTCGTACTTCCTTTTTGTACTGGTGCTGACTTGGGTTGCCACCTTCCTGAACAAGGACAAAAGCCAATGAGTTTTGTCAGCGTCGAACACCTGCAAAAAACCTACTCCGGCACGCCGGTCTTCAGCGACATCAACTTCACCATCAGCAAGGGCGAGTTCGTCACCCTGCTCGGCCCGTCGGGCTGCGGCAAGTCAACGCTGCTGCGCTGCATCGCCGGGCTGACGCCGGTGGATGACGGAAAGATCCTCCTCGATGGCCAGGACATCGTGCCGCTCAACCCGCAAAAACGCGGGATTGGCATGGTATTTCAAAGCTACGCGCTGTTCCCCAACATGACCGTTGAGCAAAACGTCGCGTTTGGCCTGCGCATGCAAAAGGTCAACGCCAATGACAGCCAAAAACGCGTGGCTGAAGTGCTGCAACTGGTCGAGCTCAATGACTTTGCCAAGCGCTACCCGCACCAACTCTCGGGCGGCCAATGCCAGCGTGTGGCGCTGGCCCGCTCACTGGTGACGCGCCCGCGCCTGTTGCTGCTGGACGAGCCCCTGTCAGCGCTGGACGCCCGTATCCGCAAGCATTTGCGCGAGCAGATCCGGCAGATCCAGCGCGAGCTGGGGCTGACCACGATCTTCGTTACCCACGACCAGGAAGAAGCGCTGACCATGAGTGACCGCATCTTCCTGATGAACAAGGGACGGATCGTCCAGAGCGGCAATGCCGAAAGCCTCTATGTCGCCCCGGTGGACGTGTTTGCCGCGAGTTTTATTGGCAACTACAACCTGCTGGACGCCGACACCGCCAGCCGTTTATTGCAGCGCCCGGTCACTAGCCGCATCGCCATACGCCCGGAAACCCTGGGCTTGAGCCTGCAGGGCGAGGCCGACACACTGATCCGCAACCACAGCCTGCTGGGCAACGTGATCCGCTATCGGGTCGAGGTCCGTGGCGTGGAGTTGATCGTGGACGTGCTCAACCGTTCTGCAGCCGACCTGTACGCGGATGGTCAGCGCGTGGCGTTGACCATCGATTCCAGCGCCTTATGTGAGGTAGCCTGATGCTTTTGAGCACCATGAAAAGGGAGTTGCACTGATGGCCCTGGCAATTTTTGACCTGGATGAAACGTTGATTCACGGCGACTGCGCCACCTTGTGGAGCGAGCAAATGGGCCGCCTCGGCTGGGTCGATCCGCAGGCGTTTTTAAAGCGCAATAACGAACTGATGCACGCCTACAGCCAAGGCGAGTTGAAGATGGAAGATTACATGGCCTTCAGCCTGGAGCCCTTGATCGGACGGACCCCTGAAGAAATCGAGCATTTGGTCGGCCCGTGGGTTGAAGACTTTATCGAGCCGATCATTTTCAGTGACGCGACCAAAACCGTGGCCGCTCACCGCAAGGCCGGCGATCGCATTTTGATTATTTCGGCGTCTGGTGTGCACTTGGTCAAACCGATTGCCGAGCGCCTGGGCATTGATGAAGTGCTGGGTATTGAACTGGAAGTTGTGCACTGCATGTACACCGGCAACACCGTGGGCACCCTGACCTACCGTGATGGCAAGATCACGCGCCTGCTGGAATGGCTGGACGAGCAAGAAGAAAACCTTGCGGGCGCGAGTTTTTATTCCGACTCACGCAACGACTTGCCGTTGCTGCTCAAAGTGGATCACCCGCATGCGGTCAACCCCGACCCGGTCTTGCGTGAACACGCTGAAAAGGCCGGCTGGCCGATTCATCACTGGAAGTAAATAGGCTAACTGTAGGAGCGAGCTTGCCTCGCGATCTTTTGATCTTTTTAAAAGATCGCGAGGCAAGCTCGCTCCTACAGATTGCGTATATGACTTAAACCAAGTCCGCGTCGATCACCAGCACCAGCTTGCCCGACACCTGATTGCTGGCCAATTCGGCAAACGCCGCCTGGGCCTCTTCAATCGGGAAGGTTTTGGCCAACTGCGGGCTCAAGCGGCCTTCGGCAAACAACGGCCACACTTGCTGATTGAGATCACTCAACAAATCCGCCTTGAACTGGTCGCCGCGGCTGCGCAATGTCGAACCCAGCAACTGGATGCGCTTGCCCAACACCAAGGCCAGATCCAGCTCGGCCTTGCGTCCACCCATCAAGCCAATCAAAACCCAACGCCCGTCCAGTGCCAACAACTTGAGGTTGGACTCAACATAGTTGGCGCCCACCGGGTCGAGTACCACATCAAACGGCCCCAGCGCCTTGAGGCTGTCCAGCCCTTCGGTGCGCACTGCGCCGCCCTGGGCACCCAGGGCCTCGCAATAGGCCAGACGCTCGGCCGAACCGACCGTCACCCAGCACGGGCTGCCAAAGGCTTTGCACAGCTGAATAGCGGCTGAACCAACTCCACTTGCTCCGGCATGCAGCAACACTTTTTCGCCCGGCTTCAGGGCCGCCAATTGGAACAGATTAAGCCATGCAGTGCTGTACACCTCGGGCAGGGCGGCCGCCTCAATCAGCGACAACCCTTCGGGCACCGGCAAGGCATGGCGCCCATCAACGACAACCTCTTGCGCCATGCCACCGCCCGCCAACAGCGCGCACACGCGGTCTCCGACTTGCCAGGAAGACCCTGGCCCGACCTCGCTGACCACGCCCGAGCACTCCAGCCCCAGCATCTGGCTGGCGCCAGGCGGTGGCGGATACAACCCCTGGCTTTGCAAAAGATCGGCGCGATTAAGGCCCGCTGCCGCCACACGAATTCGAATTTGTCCTACATCACAACGTGGGCTTGGTTCTTCAACCCACTTCACTTGTCCCTCAACGCCTTGCAATGCTTTCACAGTGCCTCCATAGTGAGTCTGGACTGAGCCCGGTGCTGCTGCATCGGGCTTCTTGCATTATGCGGCCGGTTCTTAGGGAACCGGCGACTTCAAAGACGGCCTAATATGCGTTATCAATTGCCCCCGCGTCGACTCAGCATGAAGCATTTATTCCCTAGCACCGCTCTCGCACTCTTCATTGGCTTAGGCGTTTTGCCGTTTTCGGCCACTACGTTCGCCGCTAACAGTTGGGATAACCTTCAGCCCGATCGTGATGAGGTAATTGCCAGTCTTAACGTTGTTGAGCTGCTCAAACGCCATCATTACAGCAAGCCGCCACTGGATGACGCACGTTCCGCGATCATCTATGACAGCTACCTGAAGCTGCTCGATCCTTCGCGCAGTTACTTTCTGGCCAGTGATATCGCCGAATTCGACAAATGGAAATTCCAGTTTGACGACTTCCTCAAGAGCGGCGATCTCAATCCCGGCTTCACCATCTACAAGCGCTACCTGGATCGCGTCAAGTCGCGTCTGGACTTCGCCCTGGGCGAACTGAACAAAGGCGTGGACTCGTTCGACTTCAACACCAAAGAGACCCTGCAGATCGACCGCAAGGACGCTCCGTGGCTCAAGACTGAAGCCGAACTCAATGATCTGTGGCGCAAACGTCTCAAGGACGAAGTCCTGCGCCTGAAAATCGCTGGCAAAGAGCCGTCGAAAATTCAGGAACTGCTGACCAAGCGCTACAAGAACCAGTTGAGCCGTCTTGATCAGACCCGCAGCGAAGACATCTTCCAGGCGTATATCAACACCTTCGCCATGTCTTATGACCCGCACACCAATTATCTGTCGCCAGATAACGCGGAAAACTTCGACATCAACATGAGCCTGTCGCTGGAAGGCATCGGCGCCGTGTTGCAGAGCGATAACGACCAGGTGAAGATCGTGCGCCTGGTGCCGGCGGGCCCCGCCGACAAGACCAAGCAAGTCGCTCCGGCTGACAAGATCATCGGCGTTGCCCAGGGCGACAAAGAGATGGTCGACGTGATCGGCTGGCGCCTGGACGAAGTGGTCAAGTTGATTCGTGGCCCTAAAGGCTCTGTGGTGCGCCTGGAAGTGATTCCGGCGAGCAATGCGCCTAACGACCAGACCAGCAAGATTGTCTCCATCACCCGTGAAGCGGTGAAGCTTGAAGAGCAGGCGGCGAAAAAGTCGATCCTCAACCTCAAGCAGGATGGCAAAGATTACAAACTGGGCGTGATCGAAATCCCGGCGTTCTACCTGGACTTCAAGGCCTACCGTGCCGGTGACCCGAACTACAAGAGCACGACCCGCGACGTTAAAAAACTGCTGACCGAGTTGCAGAATGAAAAAGTCGATGGCGTGATTATCGACCTGCGCAACAACGGTGGCGGTTCGTTGCAGGAAGCGACCGAGCTGACCAGCCTGTTCATCGACAAGGGCCCGACGGTTCTGGTACGTAACGCTGACGGTAAAGTCGACGTACTCGAAGACGAAAACCCTGGCGCGTTCTACAAAGGCCCGATGGCGTTGCTGGTCAATCGCTTGTCGGCATCGGCGTCGGAGATTTTTGCCGGGGCCATGCAGGACTACCATCGCGCGCTGATTATCGGCGGCCAAACGTTCGGCAAGGGCACGGTGCAAACCATTCAGCCGCTGAACCACGGCGAACTGAAACTGACACTGGCCAAGTTCTACCGGGTTTCCGGGCAGAGCACCCAGCATCAGGGCGTACTGCCTGACGTCGCCTTCCCGTCGATTATCGATACCAAGGAAATCGGTGAAAGTGCACTGCCTGAGGCCATGCCGTGGGACACCATCCGCCCTGCGATCAAGCCTGCGGCTGACCCGTTCAAGCCGTTCATTGCGCAACTGAAAGCGGATCACGATGCGCGTGTGGCTAAAGATGCCGAGTTCATCTTTATCCGCGACAAGCTGGCCCTGGCCGACAAACTGATGGCCGAGAAAACCGTGAGCCTGAACGAGGCCGACCGTCGCGCACAACACGCCGATATCGATGCCCAGCAGTTGGTGATGGAAAACGCCCGCCGCAAGGCCAAAGGCGAAGCACCGCTCAAGGAAATGAAGAAAGAAGACGAAGACGCCTTGCCGGTGGAGCCTGAAAAGACCAAGCCAGAAGACGACGCTTACCTGAGTGAAACCGGGCGCGTCCTGCTGGACTACCTCAAGCTCAACCCACAGGCAGCGAAGAAGTAACCTTCACGTGTCTCGCGATCTTTTGCACGTTTAAAAGATCGCGAGGCAAGCTCGCTCCTACAGGGTTTTAGTGTAAAAAAAGGGCGGGCCGCATCATGCGGCCCGCCCTTTTTGTCTTTACGCTTCTTCGTGTTCGTAACTGTGTTCAAACACCCGAACCACTTCCGAGGCGTGCCAGGAGGCTGCCGCGACGCCATCCGGCGGCCCGGCAAAACGCCCAAGGCGCCCCACGCATTCAAAAAAACCGGTGCGGGGCAGACGGCTCGCCCCTTGGCTAATCACCAGCGAACTGCGTAGCGGCTGCTCGGCCTTCACGTCCATCGCCGCCAGATGCTCCAGCGCGGAGGTGAGGGTCAACATGGCCGGGCTGGGCAACTGCAAACGCTCCAGCAATGCCCGGTATGTCACTAAATGGCGCTGTCGACGCGCCTGATCAAGCTCAGCCAGTAACCCATCCCAGTGTTGACGACTGATGCGCACGTTCATGAGGCTTCCCTCCAGCCCGCAACGCCCAGCTCCCAGGCCAGGCTGCGGCGAATGGCAAGATCCGGCAGACGTTCACCGGTTTCGATCATTCCCAGGTACGACGGGCTAATGCCTACCGTGCGTGCCAGCACCTCCAGGGCCAAACCCTTGCCCTCGCGCAGACCACGCAGTTGATCGAGCCCTGGCAGCGCCTGTACAGGCTCAGGCGGCTGTCGTTCAGTATCAGGGATGAGTGTTGTCGCTACCGGAGCGTCGATACCCGCAGCCTTGAGTAGCGCCAGGTAGCTCTGCCACGAAAGAACCGCATATTCGGGTTCTCCATTGCGCTTGATGATTTGAAGATCCATTGCTAACCCCGTCAGATTTTTAGACAGATCAAGTCGGAATTTTCCTTAGAAGCTTAATCCTAACAGCCGCTGAGGTCTCTGGGGTTTTTGATCTTCTTGCTCGTCTTCAGCTTCGCCGCAGGAATAAGCCTGATAAACGCGAAATGTTATCCACACAAATTGTGGATAACCTTGTGAACAGAGCAGATTTTTCACTCTGAAAGCCACGTTCTATAAGGGCTGCGCTTAGATCGGGCATTTTTTACACACATAAAAAAACCCATAAATTCATTGACTTGCTGGTCAGCAACTACTAGCCACCAGAACAGATGCGACAAATAACCGCTGGTCGGGGGAATAAACAGACGGGCCAGGCCCAGATACAACAACGCCCCGTCAGGACGGGGCGCTGTGTGAAAACAGAGGCTGCTTACTTGGCAGCATCGGCCTCTGGTTTTGCAGGGTCTTTGATGCCCAGCAGTTCCAGGTCGAATACCAGCACCGAGTTGGCCGGGATCGCCGGGCTTGGGCTTTGTGCGCCGTAAGCCAGTTCGCTAGGGATGTAGAGCTTGTACTTCTCACCCACGTGCATCAGTTGCAGGCCTTCAACCCAACCCGGGATCACGCCGCTGACTGGCAGGTCAATCGGGCTACCGCGCTCGATCGAGCTGTCGAAAACCTTGCCGTCAATCAGCTTGCCTTCGTAGTGAACGGTCACGACGTCAGTTGGCTTTGGCTGTGGGCCATCGGCCTTTTTGATGACTTCGTACTGCAGGCCAGAAGCAGTGGTGACAACACCTGCTTTCTTGCCGTTTTCTTCGAGGAATTTTTTACCGGCGGCAGAGGCTTCGTCGCTCATCTTGGCCAGGCGCTCTTCAGCGCGTTTTTGCAGGGCAGCGAACGCTTCGATCAGTTCGTCATCCTTAAGCTTTTGCTCTTTCTTGCCGACGGCATCTTCGATGCCCAAGGCTACGGCTTTGGAATCCAGATCATCCATGCCTTCTTGAGCCAGGCTTTTACCCATGTTCAGGCCAATGCCATAAGAGGCTTTTTGTGCCGGGGTTTTCAGCTCTACGCTGGTCTGCGAGTCGCAACCCGCCAGTACCAGGCTTACCAGAGCCACAGCTGCCGCCAACCGATGCTGTTTCATGCTATTTCCTTGTTCATGCGCCAAATGGGCAATCGAATAAAGCCGCGAGCTTATCAGGCGGCCGCAACCAATGGCTACCGGCATGAGAGAGGCAAATCGCGGATAAGTTCATGTCTAAATCACAATTCATAATTACCGCAACTTTTGCTAACACTTCAAGCACGCTGTCAAACCTGTCCCTCCCCTCCCCGATCAAACCAATAGCCACTTGATGCTAGCCGCTCGCTCAGGCATAAGACTGAAAAAATTCCTACAAGGAGCGTTATTTTGCGATTGTTTTACCGTGTGCTGTCAGGGCTTGGCGTGGCCTTGGTGTTAGGGCTGTGTGTGGTTGTCTACTTCATCGCCAACCCAAAACTGCCTGCTTACACCGCGCCGCAGCACGTGCACTACCAGGACCAATGGAGCGAGGCGGATCGGCAAGTTTATTACTACACGCCCCAGGGCACCCAAGTGAAAGGCCTGCATTACGACTGGTTCAGTGCCCTGGAGCTGCCCTTCTCGACGCAACACTTCGCTGCGCCTGAGTATTTGGCGCGGTTTGGCTTTTTGGTCGACCCGCAGCAACAAGCCAGCGCGGCCAACCCGGCCAACTTGCCCGTCGGCTTCACTCGCCATCAGAACCCCGGCAGCCCCGTTGAGTATCTGGACATCACCTGCGCGGCCTGCCACACCGGCGAGCTGCGTTACAAAGGCCAGGCCCTGCGCATTGACGGTGGTCCGGCGCAACACGTGCTGCCTTCCAGCGTACCGACCCTGCGCGGCGGCAGCTTTGGCCAGGCGTTGGTCGCAAGCCTGGCAGCCACGTACTACAACCCCTGGAAATTTGAGCGCTTTGCCCGCACGGTTCTGGGCGATAACTATGAAGCCGGGCACAAGCAACTGCGCAAGGACTTCAAGGCCTCGCTGGACACCTTTCTGGCCGTGGCCTGGAACGACACCCATCGCGGCCTTTACCCGACGCTCGAAGGCCCGGGGCGTACCGATGCCTTTGGCCGGATAGCCAATGCCAGCTTCGGCGACGCGATCTCGCCCGACAACTATCGAGTGGCCAATGCACCGGTAGACTACCCGCACCTGTGGGACATGTGGACGTTCGACTGGGTGCAATGGAATGGCTCGGCCCAACAGCCCATGGCACGCAATATCGGTGAAGCCTTGGGCGTCGGCGCAACCCTGAACTTCTTCGACAGCCACGGTCAGCCGCTGCAAGGCGACCATCGCTACCCATCCAGCGTGCGGGTCAACGACTTGCACCTGATTGAAGAAACCCTGCAACGACTCAAACCTCCCGTTTGGCCCGAAGACCTGTTCGGCAAGATCGACCGCCCGCTGGCCGCCAAAGGCCGCCGTCTTTTTACCGAGAACTGCGCAGGTTGCCACGTGCCGCCCGTGGTTGAAGACAACGGCCGTCTGGTCAAGCAACTTAAGATGCTGCCGGTCGAGGTGATCGGTACCGATCCCAATACCGCCACTAACATCGCAGACAATCGCTACGACCTCAGCGCCCTGCAGTGGGACCCGGCCGAGTTGGCCAGCATGAACGTCAACCTCCTCCCCAAGAGCGAGCAGCCGCTGGACATGCATCAGCTGTCTGTCGCCAAGGGCCTGGCCTATGTCACCGCCTTTGTTGAAAAGCGCGCCTACCACGACGCTGCCGTCAGCCCTGAAGAGCAAGCACGCCTCAACGGCTTCGGCCTGCCGATTGGCGTGCTCGAGTTGCGCGCCTACAAGGCTCGCCCGCTGGATGGCATCTGGGCCACTGCGCCCTACCTGCACAACGGCTCTGTGCCGACGGTGTATCAACTGTTGTCGCCGCAGTCAGAACGTGCGCAAACCTTCTATCGCGGCAATTTTGAGTACGACCCGCGCCACTTGGGCTACCGCACAGACGCCTTTGATGGCGGCTTTGTGCTGGACACCCGCATCAGTGGCAACCACAACAGCGGTCACGAATTCCGGGCCGGGCCACAGGGCAATGGCGTGATTGGTCGCCTGCTGCAACCTGAAGAGCGCTGGGCCTTGATCGAGTACCTGAAAGTGCTCGGCGGCCCGCTCGAACACCAGTTGCCCAACGAATAACGTTTAAAAGGATGTTTGCATGCTGACCACTTTATGGCTTCGACTCGGCACCTGGCTGGGCAAGCTGTTGCTCGCCCTGATCGTGCTGGGGCTGCTGGGCTGGGCGCTGACAACAGGCTGGTATGCCTGGAAGTACCGCGGTCCTGTTTCAGCACAGGAGCAGATCCCGGCCGGTGAAGCCGCGATGACTCAAGACACGATCCAGACGGCGATTAAAATCGTCGACCAACACCGAGAGAACACGCGCTACCTGCGCGATGCTCACGCCAAGGCGCATGGCTGCGTCAAAGCTGAGGTCAAGGTGCTCGATGACCTCGACCCGGCCTTGCGCCAAGGCGTGTTTGCGGCGCCGGGCAAAACCTGGCAAGCCGTGATGCGCCTGTCAAACGGTAATGCTTACCCGCAATTTGACAGCATCCGCGACGCCCGCGGCATGGCGATCAAGTTGCAGGACGTGCCGGGTACGCAGCTGTTGCCCAGCCAGCAAGGGCGCGGCGAACAGGATTTTGTAATGTTCAACCACCCCAACTTCTTTGTCAGCGATGTGGCGGAGTATCGTCAGAACATCGCGGCCCAGGCCGACGGCAAAAAAGTGCTGGCGTTTTTCCCGTCCTGGGACCCGCGCAGCTGGCAAGTGCGGCACTTGTTTATTGCCTTGGCCACTCTGGCACCCGCACCCGCCAGCCCGACACAAACCACCTACTACTCGGTGTCGCCTTACAAGTTCGGGACGGCCAATGCCAAATTCAGAGTGGCACCGGACGCAGACAACTGCCCGGCCTACAGCCTGCCCAAACAGAATCAGGACCTGCCGAACTTCTTGCGCAGTGCGTTGACTCAGCAACTCAGCACAGACCGCACGCCTGCCTGTTTTGTGTTGCAGATTCAGCGTCAGGATGCCAACCGCTACATGCCGATTGAAGACACCAGTGTTGAATGGAAGGCGTCTGATGCGCCATTCGAAACTGTGGCGCGCATCACCGTAGCGCCGCAAGACTTCGACACCCCGAGCCAGAATCTGGCCTGTGACAACCTGTCGTTCAGCCCATGGCACGGCATTGAAGAGCACCGGCCTATTGGCGGTATCAACCGCCTGCGCAAAGCCGTGTATGACTCGGTCAGCGAGTACCGCCACAGCCGTAACGCCGAGCAATAACGCGTCCCGCCACACACTGTAGGAGCGAGCTCGTCTCGCGATCTTTTGACCGTTAAAAGATCGCGAGGCAAGCTCGCTCCTACAGTGTTGGCGACACGGCAAACGGCGCCCAGTCGGGGCCAATCCTTCCCTCTTGCGTCCATACCTCGTCAGTCGTAATGACCTCCAGCTTGCCCGCTTCGGCTACACGGTGGACGTAGCTCTGTGCATTACGGTCGTAAGGGAAAAGTCTCGCTTCAATATCTGACACGGTCGTGTGAGTGCGGTTTATAAGGGTGACCAGCTCTGCTTCTGACTCTGTCGCGTCGCTCTGATAGCGCAGTAACCCGCCCTCCCGTGCACAAAAGAAGACGTCGCAGCCAGGCGTTGCGCGCACCAGCAACAAACTGGTCAGCAGCGCGCTGGGGGAAAAGAAATCACCAAACAACTCGTTGGTAGTGTCATGCAACAGCGCATCCGGTTCTTCACCTGACAAGTAAACCCCGACGATGCGGTAACCCTCGGGCACCACCGGCACTCCGCTGGGATCCTTGGGGAACACCACATCCCAGTCAAATTCAAAAAAAGGCGTTTCTAATGCACGGGTATAAACGTACACGTCAGCGTCCAGCTGCTTGAGCACAAACCCGGCAAATTGCGTGTGTTTGCGCAAGAGCATGGCCTGATGAACAGCCTTCACCGCGTCTACTACATCGCTGTACACACTGGAACACAGTGCGGGCTTGTCGACCGAGGTCCGCCCCTTCTGCTGATCGGCCTTCCAGTTCGCACCCAGCCGGGTGCGTCGATCCCAGTGAGCCCCCGCCAGCACAATGCTGAGTTCCCCCGCCAGGCAGATCAAACCAATCAAGTCAGAGGGCATCAACGACCCCAAGTCATAGGCTCTTTCAAACGTCCCGGGATACAGCGCACGCTTGCGTGAAAGTAAAGGCAACAAGGCTTTCTCAAGGTCTGAACCACTGGCGACGTAGCTCAATACGCACTTGTCGGGGCAGGACAAATAGAAGCGCGGGTAGTTGTGTTTATAGCGAATCGCTTGATTGAGGTCGTGAATCGAAAAAAAGTTGTCTTGCAACTCGCTTTCCTCGTGCACCTGCCAAGGCATCCGTTGAATGGAAGTATTGGAGTGGTACATCCCTTCAATGGTGTAGCCCTGGATCGGCAGGAATAAACCCTCATCAGAC
Organism: Pseudomonas sp. FSL R10-0399; assembly: GCF_009600165.1. Taxonomy (NCBI): domain Bacteria; kingdom Pseudomonadati; phylum Pseudomonadota; class Gammaproteobacteria; order Pseudomonadales; family Pseudomonadaceae; genus Pseudomonas; species Pseudomonas sp. FSL R10-0399. Next base: position 9,162 of record NZ_WIWK01000036.1, on the reverse strand, counting down.
AATGACAGCACGTCGGCAGGGTCAAAGGACGTGCTGGAACCCGCATGTGGCAGGGTGGCGTAATAGCGGTTCTGCCTGGCGAGTATAAAGCCGCCGTAAACAATGCCATTCTTGATGGCCGCAATGAGCTCGTGGGCGTACACCGCCGCATCATCGGCACTGATGAAGGCGGGGCTTAACGACGGGATTAATACAGAAGCAGTTTGCGCGCTGGTACTCATGGAAAAGTCCTTGTCTTGGCGTGGGCCGGGCGCTGTTCGCCCAGCGTGAAATCACGCGTCAAGTTTCAAGGTATTCATGGCAGCACGTGCGTTACTGGGGTAGTGACGGTCATGGTTCGCACGCCACCACCGTCACGGGTTCAACTGGCCCATCCGTGGGCCCGTCAGCCCACTCAATGAACCGGCAGTTCAACCCCTTCAAACAGGTCTTCGAGTTCCTGCTTGTTATGGCAGGCAATGGCCTTGGCCATCACTTCGCGGGTCAGGTGCGGCGCGAATTTCTCAATGAAATCGCACATGAAACCGCGCAGGAAGGTACCGCGACGGAAACCAATCTTGGTGATGCTCGACTCGAACAATTCGCTGGCATCCAGAACTACAAGGTCTTTGTCCAGGTTGGTGTCCACGGCCATCTTGGCCACAATACCGACGCCCAGGCCCAAGCGTACGTAAGTCTTGATCACGTCAGCGTCAGCTGCGGTGAACACCACTTTGGGCGTCAGGCCGCGATGGCTGAAGGCTTCGTCCAGCTTGGAACGGCCGGTAAAACCAAAGACGTAAGTCACAATCGGGTATTCAGCCAAGGCCTCAAGGGTCAGCTTCGGCAGTTTGGTCAGCGGGTGGCCTTGAGGCACGACCACGCAACGGTTCCAGCGGTAGCACGGCATCATTACCAGGTCGCCGAACAGCTCCAGCGCTTCAGTGGCAATTGCAAAATCGACGGTGCCATCAGCGGCCATTTCAGCAATTTGCATCGGCGAGCCCTGATGCATATGCAAGGCGACGTCCGGGTATTGCTTGATGAAGTTGCTGATGACCGGCGGCAGGGCATAACGCGCCTGGGTGTGCGTGGTAGCAATCGACAACGTGCCTTTTTTCTCGTTGGAAAACTCTTGAGCGATCTGCTTGATGCTCTCGACCTTGCGCAGGATTTCACCGGCGGTGGTGATGATACGCTCGCCCGCCGGTGTGACACGGGTCAGGTGTTTGCCACTGCGCGCAAATACTTCAACGCCCAACTCGTCTTCCAGCAAACGGATCTGTTTACTGATCCCCGGCTGTGAGGTGTAGAGACTCTGAGCGGTAGCTGAAACGTTGAGGTCGTGGTGCGCCACTTCCCAGATGTAGCGCAGTTGTTGAAGCTTCATATGCATCCCTCAGAGCAAATAGGCGCCATGACTATCGGCGGCGATATATAACTATATGGAAGGTCAGAAGAATAAATCTAGAACTTTTTATCGTTTTTAGCAGTTCGTCGCCTTCACCCGTCGGTGCGCCGCCGACGTTGCACCAACGGCACCAGGTACACCGGCACCTGCGCCTGCTCTACGACGCGGCTTGCGTTGTGCCCCAAGTGGCTGTTTGCGCCAGTAGACTGGCCGTGACTGCCGAGGATCACCAGGTCAACCCCAAGCTTTCGCGACTCCTCCAGAATGATATGGGCGGGCTCGCCCTGAACCACCTTGACCGAGCGGATCAAGGCAAGCTCCTGCGCCCCTTCGCCCAGTTCATCTTGAAGACTCTCGAACACACGCTGCTCAATATTGGACAGCATGGCGGTCATGCCCTGCTGCTGCAGTTCATGCAGCGCCTGCTCATCCAGATAACTTTGCAATACCGATTCGGCGAACAGCCCCATGGGCTCCACAACGTGAAGCACATACAAATCCGCCTTGAAACTGCGGGCCAGCCCCAAAGCGTGCTGCATCACAACCGGAGCATAAATACCGAGGTCTGTGGCGAACAGTATCGAGCGAATCATGCGACCTCCTCGACAGGCGTTATGGCCGAGATGAATTCAGCTTAGCAGCGCCCGGACAAGTTCGATGACCCGCGCGATGACTTACACGCACAGTTGGGGTAGCACAAGGTTCAAGGCAGTTCGTCGGGCTCAAGCAGCAAGGCCAGTTTAAGGTGGTGGGCCAACTCCCCCTCACTCAAGCGCGACTTCAATTCACCGTAAAAAGCACCGTCACGCACGACAAACATTGCAGGAAGGTGGAAGATCTCGTAACGCTCGACCAGGCCACCGTTGTCACCGGCGTCAATCCAGCACAGCTGATCAATGGGCAACTGCATTTCGGGCAGCATTTTGCGCGCCGTGCGGCAGCTCGAACACCCGGTGCTGGTGAACACCAGCAAGGTCGTGCCGGGCAGCGTCAGCAGGCGCTGGTCCGCATCAAAGTCTGTCAGTTCCATTTCAGTCACTATACTCAGCTAACAAGATCAAAATACTGGCACTTTGGAGTCTGTGTACATGGGTCGTTTTTTGCCTCACCCAGATGATGTTCCTGTTCAGATCACCCCTCGCAAGCACCCTGCCCTTTCGCGCCAGAAGCTGAACACTATCAGCCTGGGGGGTGTTGCGTGCAACAGTGACAGAGGCTGGAGGCGCGGCACGGCGGTTGATATGTACATGCCCACCCTGGGCGACACCGCCCACTACCCGGGCTATATCGCCTGGTGTGAAAAACACGCCGACGGCTACCGCGTCGGTGTGGCCTTTACCGATGACCAGACCCTGTTTGGTGCGCGCATGGGTGAGCAGGTGTGTCAGATCGAACACTATTGCCGCCAGCGCAATCAACTCAACCTGCCCTTCGAAAACAAGGATGCGCTGGCCCTGGAATGGGTCAACCTGCACGCTCCAGAGTTTTCCCAGGAAACTCTGGAGCAGGCCCTGGCACAACCTGCGCTGGATTAAACCGCTGTGTGCCCATTGTCGAATAACCGCTTAACGCGTTAAGGTTCCGCTCCCCGATGCGCTCAATCAAGCTGTGCTCCGCCGCACGGGGATCGCTGGCGGCCGGCACCCGTGACCTGACGAGTAACACGATGGCTGATTTACCGATCGACGACCTTAACGTTGCCTCCAACGAAACCCTGATCACACCTGAACGCCTCAAGCGCGAGATCCCTCTCAGCGCTACAGCGCTGCAGACCGTGAACAAAGGGCGTGAGGTCATTCGCAACATCCTGGATGGCAAAGACCATCGCCTGTTCGTTGTCATCGGGCCTTGCTCGATCCACGACCTCAAGGCGGCTCATGAATACGCTGAGCGCCTGAAGGTACTTGCGGCTGAAGTCAGCGACACGCTGTATCTGGTCATGCGCGTTTATTTCGAAAAACCACGGACCACCGTGGGCTGGAAAGGCCTGATCAACGACCCGTACCTGGACGACTCGTTCAAAATCGAAGACGGTCTGCACATCGGCCGTAAATTGCTTCTGGACCTGGCCGAAATGGGCCTGCCAACCGCCACTGAAGCCCTTGACCCGATTTCTCCGCAGTACCTGCAAGACCTCATCAGCTGGTCTGCCATTGGTGCGCGTACCACCGAGTCGCAAACTCACCGCGAAATGGCCTCTGGCCTGTCTTCGGCAGTTGGCTTTAAAAACGGCACCGATGGCGGCCTGACCGTTGCGATCAACGCCTTGCAGTCAGTGTCCAGCCCGCACCGTTTCCTGGGTATCAACCAGGAAGGTGGCGTGTCCATCGTCACCACCAAAGGCAACGCCTACGGCCACGTGGTATTGCGCGGTGGCAATGGCAAGCCGAACTATGACTCGGTCAGCGTGGCGCTCTGCGAGCAAGCCCTGACCAAAGCTAAAATCACCCCGAACATCATGGTCGATTGCAGCCATGCCAACTCCAACAAAGACCCTGCGCTGCAACCGCTGGTGATGGAGAACGTGGCCAATCAGATCCTTGAAGGCAACCAGTCGATCATCGGTCTGATGGTTGAAAGCCACCTGAACTGGGGCTGCCAGGCGATCCCTAAAAACCTTGAAGACTTGCAATACGGTGTCTCGATCACCGATGCCTGCATCGACTGGGCAAGCACTGAAAACACCTTGCGCAGCATGCACGCCAAGCTCAAGGACGTCCTGCCCAAGCGGGCTCGCGGTTGATTTTAAGCGCACACAAAAACGCCGGGCTAGCCCGGCGTTTTTTATGAGTGCTATTTCAGGTTTTGGCCTGAGTGCGCTTGTGGCGCTCCATATAGCGCTCAACGTAGGAACACGAGGGAATCACCTCGTAGCCCATTTTTTCGGCGTAATCGAGCGCCTGCTCGGTCAACGCGGCCGCAATGCCTCGCCCACGCAACGCGTTGGGCACAAAGGTGCGGTAAATATCCAGAGTCTGCTTACCCAAATCCATGTAGGTCAGGTAGGCACGGTGACCGTCGACAGTGGTCTCAAACTGGTGACCTGCCTGGTCATGGTGGATGGACAGCGCCTCGCTCATCATTACTCCTCGCGGGTCTTGGACTGTGACCTCTACCTTACTCATGTTTTTGTGCCGAGGGAACCCAGATACTGGCCCTGTGTCATTGCCGTTACACAGCAACCGGAACAGCTTCTGCAACAGGCACACAGACAACGGCAGGCACGCCGACAGGCAAAATTAAGAATAGTCGCTCTCGCAATTGATGCTCAGTGTGTGCTCGCACGCAAAAGACTTATCTATGACGCAGGCGCCCTCTTGAAGTCACTTCACGCGGTCTTTATATTTGCAAGCCGCTTGCTCAAGACGACCAAAGACGGGCAGTTTTCTCGGACACAATCTGTTAAATCTAGCCCATTGGCATTGATTGCCAAATATTTTTTTTGGTTCTTGCGCTAGGTCAGTTTACTTACTACAAGTAATGGGTAGTATGTACGCCGGCTGTTTCCTCATGTTGAAGGAGCAGCTTTAATTAGAAAGTCCTTGAAGGGGAACACGATGAACAACGTTCTGAAATTCTCTGCTCTGGCATTGGCCGCAGTTCTGGCTACCGGTTGCAGCAGCGTATCTAAAGAAACTGAAGCCCGTCTGACTGCAACTGAAGACGCAGCAGCTCGTTCCCAGGCTCGTGCTGACGAAGCCTACCGCAAAGCTGACGAAGCTCTGGCTGCTGCTCAAAAAGCACAACAGACTGCTGATGAAGCTAACGAACGTGCTCTGCGTATGCTTGAAAAAGCTAGCCGCAAGTAATAGTCCTTCGGGATTATTATCGAAGCCGACCCATTTTTATGGGTCGGCTTTTTTATGCCTGCTACCAACTAAGCAGGCAATAAAAAACCGCCAGGGCGTTAACCGTGGCGGCTGTTTTAGTGCCTGGGTGCGTTACTGAACGTAGTCCAGCGACTCACCCTGTTGCACCGTGGTGTTGGCCACACCGATCTCCTGAGGTATGCCGGTTTCGGCACCGACCACAGGGAACGCTTTGTCTTTGTCGATCTGGATGACCTTTTCCAGGTCTTTATGCTTAAGCAGGAAGTTGATAAAGCCTGCGTACTTGTTCTGCAGATCTTCCTGAGTCAAATGCGACTTGTCACTTTTGGCTAGCAAAGAGCCATCTTTGACATTCAACGGCTCGTGCACTTCAAGGAATACCTTGCCGCCACTTACACCGAGTTTGTACGGTTCGTTGATGATGCGAACCGGCGTGCCCACCGGCACCATTTTGGCCAGCTCAAGCACGTTTTTGTTAAGCATGCGGAAACAGCCGTGGCTGGTGCCTGTGCCGATACCGAACTTGGCGTTGGAACCATGAATCAGGTAACCCGGCATGCCCAGGGTGAACTTGAACGGCCCCAGCGGGTTGTCCGGCCCTGCCGGCACAACGTTAGGCAGCGGGTCACCATTGGCGGCGTGTTCGGCCTTGATCGAAGCAGGAGGCGTCCAGGTCGGATTTGGCGTTTTAGCCGTGACCTTGGTCAGCCCCAAAGGCGAGCCCCAGCCTTCACGGCCGATCCCCAACGGAAAGGTGTACACCTTGTTCTGATCCTTGGGGAAATAATACAAGCGATACTCGGCAAGGTTGATCACGATGCCTTCGCGCTTGCCCGGCGGCAGGATGAACTGGGTCGGCAAGACAATATCGGTGTCAACGATCGAGCCGTCGAGGTTCTTTTTGACAGGCAGCCAGGCATCCACACCTGGGTTGGCGGCAATCATTTCGGAGTAGCCCAGTTCGTACTGGTTGCCAAGGTCCGAGAAAGAATCTTCGTATTTGCCCTTGATGACTTGCACCTGCCCGACCACGTCTTCACCCGGTGGCGGCAGCGGAAATTCAAGCGCATGAACGGGACCCGCAACACACAGTGCGGCAACTGACAGATAACGGGTGACAGCAGGTAAGCGCGAGAACATCCGGAAGACCCTTCGCATAATCAACAGGGGGACAAAAAAGAGAGTGTACACGCCACCTCGAAAAGCCGGGAGGCGGCGTATTGAGTCTTAAGGTTTCAGACAGGTTACATCACAATTCAAAGCGCAATTCGGGCCAGATCGGCTCAGTGCCGCGGCGCTGAGACTCAATAATCGCCCGGCACAGCGGGCAAAGCCGGTGATCCTGAAACACCTTGCGCGTGACATCCGACCAACGCGGCTGCGCGGGCAGCAATGAGCCACACAGGGTGCGGTCGATTGTGCCACCCAGCTCCAATTGGCGCGTGACCAAATGTACCCGTACCTCCTGGCAGGCGAACAAATCGAGCTGTTCATCGGGCTCGATCAGTTGATAAGCATATAAAGACCAGGCAGGACGCGACATCAGGGGCTCCAAATCGGGGGGGCGCCACATTAGCCGAAACCATGCCACTAGAAAAGCATCAAAGCAGTGGTTTTAGGGTTGACCACACATTATCGAGCAAACGGCCCTGTGCATTGGCCTTCGGATGCAGGCCATCATCCTGGATAAACTCGGGATGCCCGCCGACGCCCTCCAGGAAAAACGGCACCAGCGCGACCTTTTTCTCGCTGCCCAGATCGCTGTAGACCTTGGCAAAAGCGTCGGTATAGCGCCGACCATAATTGGGCGGCAGCAACATGCCCAACAGCAGCACTTTGGCACCTGCTTTTTGCGAGTCGTCGACCATCGCGGCAAGATTTTGTTTCAATTGTGCTGGCGGCTGGCCGCGCAGCCCATCGTTGGCGCCCAGCTCAATAATCACCACCTGCGGTTTATGCTCCGCAAGCAGCGCCGGTAACCGCGCAAGCCCGCCGGCGCTGGTGTCGCCGCTGATCGAGGCATTGACTACTTGGTCGTCGTAGCCTTGCTCCTTAAGCCGTTGTTGCAGCAAAGAAGCCCATCCCAGACGGGTATCCAGGCCTAAAGCCGCGCTGATACTATCGCCGACGATCAAGATTGTTCCTGCAGCTGCATTCTGCGCTATACACATCAGGGCAAGAGCAGCACTTATAAACCACGTACGCATTGGATTCTCCATGGGCGAAAGTATTCTCACCGCGCAGAACCTTAGCAAAGTGGTTCTCAGCGCGGAAGGCGAGTTAACCATCCTGCACCCCTTAAGCCTGGAACTGCGCAAAGGCGACAGCCTGGCCATCGTCGGCGCTTCCGGCTCGGGCAAATCCACCCTGCTCGGCTTGCTCGCAGGCCTGGACCTGCCCAGCCAGGGTGAAGTCATTCTGGCCGGGCATACACTCAGCACCCTCGATGAAGATCAGCGTGCCCGCGTGCGCGCCGAACACGTTGGCTTCGTGTTCCAGTCATTCCAACTGCTCGACAGCCTCAACGCACTGGAAAACGTCATGTTGCCGCTGGAGCTCGATGGCCGCAAAGACGCCCGCGAACAGGCGCGGCATTTGCTTGAACGGGTCGGCCTGGGCCAGCGCCTGAGCCATTCACCGCGCCAGTTGTCTGGCGGCGAGCAGCAACGCGTTGCCATAGCACGGGCCTTTGCCGCCAACCCGGACGTGCTGTTTGCCGACGAACCGACAGGTAACCTCGACAGCCACACCGGCGAGCGCATTACCGAGCTGCTGTTTGAGCTGAACAAAGAACAGGGCACCACACTGGTACTGGTGACCCATGACGAACGTCTGGCCCATCGCTGCCGACGCCTGATCCGTCTTGACGCCGGCCATCTGGTCGGCCCTCTGGAGCCTTGATGGCACGTTTGCCGCTGGTCCGTCTGCTCAGCCTCGCCCTGCGCCAACTCCTGCGTGATGCACGCGCCGGTGAGTTGCGCGTGCTGTTTTTTGCCGTACTGGTGGCCGTCGCTGCCAGCACCGCCATCGGTTACTTCGGCGCTCGCCTCAACGGCGCGATGGTTTTGCGCGCCACCGAGTTCCTGGGGGCCGACCTGGTGCTCGAAGGCAGCTCACCGGCCCGCGAAGAGCAAATCCGCGTGGGCAACGAACTGGGGCTCAAACACGCGCAAATCGTCGAGTTTTCCAGCGTAATTGCCACAGACAACGGCATTCAGCTGTCCAGCATCAAAGCCGCCGATGACGCATACCCCCTGCGCGGCCAACTCAAAAGCGCCGCCCAGCCTTACGGCGAAGAACAGCCCGGCGGCGGGCCAAAGTCCGGGCAGGCCTGGGTTGAGCCGCGACTGCTGACTGCATTGGATCTCAAGGTCGGTGACGACATTGATGTCGGCTCAAAAACCGTCAAGATCACCCGTGTTCTGACCTACGAACCCGACCGTGCCGGTAATTTTTACAGCCTGACCCCACGAGTGCTGATCAATCTGGATGACCTGCAAGCGACCGGCATCGTACAACCCGGCAGCCGGGTCAGCTTTCGCGAGCTGTGGCGCGGCGAAGCACCGGCACTACAGTCCTACCGTGACGTCATCCAACCGGGCCTTGAAGCCAACCAGCGCTTGCTCGACGGGCGTGATGGCAACCAGCAAATCGGCGGCGCACTCGGCAAGGCCGAACGCTATCTGAACATGGCCAGCCTGGTAGCGGTGTTGCTCGCCGGGGTGGCGGTTGCCCTGTCTGCAACCCGTTTTGCCAATCGGCGCTTTGATGCCAGCGCGCTGCTGCGCTGCCTGGGCTTGTCCCGCCGCGAAACACTCTGGCTGTTCAGCCTGCAACTGGCGATGCTCGGGCTGCTGGCCAGCGTGACCGGAGCCCTGCTCGGCTGGCTGGCGCAACTGGGGTTGTTCGCCTTGCTGCACGACTTGCTCCCGACCGATGTAC
>NZ_WIWK01000368.1:0-204 GCF_009600165.1 Pseudomonas sp. FSL R10-0399 | reverse complement strand
TTGGTGGAGCTAAACGGGATCGAACCGTTGACCTCTTGCATGCCATGCAAGCGCTCTCCCAGCTGAGCTATAGCCCCGATTTATCGCCTGGCGGCGGAGCAACACCGAAATGCTGCTTCTGTGAAACTGGCGTCCCCTAGGGGACTCGAACCCCTGTTACCGCCGTGAAAGGGCGGTGTCCTAGGCCACTAGACGAAGGGGACA
>NZ_WIWK01000367.1:0-205 GCF_009600165.1 Pseudomonas sp. FSL R10-0399 | reverse complement strand
GCAGCGGACGGGACTCGAACCCGCGACCCCCGGCGTGACAGGCCGGTATTCTAACCGACTGAACTACCGCTGCGCGTCGGTTGGTTGCTTCGTTAAAAGCGACCTTCTCTTTCGAGAAACTCAAGAAGTGGTGGGTGATGACGGGATCGAACCGCCGACCCTCTGCTTGTAAGGCAGATGCTCTCCCAGCTGAGCTAATCACCCT
>NZ_WIWK01000366.1:0-205 GCF_009600165.1 Pseudomonas sp. FSL R10-0399 | reverse complement strand
AGGTCCTCTGTAGGAGTCGAGCTTGCTCGCGATGGCATCACCGCGTTTTTGCAGGCATACCGCGACGCCTTGATCGCTAGCAAGCTCGCTCCTACAGATGTGTGAACGCCTCAAGTCCTCTGTAGGAGCGCGATGGCATCACCGCGTTTTTGCAGGCATACCGAGTGGCTGGATCGCTCAGGTCCTCTGTAGGAGTCGAGCTTGC
>NZ_WIWK01000365.1:0-210 GCF_009600165.1 Pseudomonas sp. FSL R10-0399 | reverse complement strand
GGTGTAAACGCGGGCGTCATAGGGCATTCCCTTCATTGAGACGTTGCCACCAGAAGGATCGGCCGAGGTCACCAGCACCGGGTAAGCCCACTTGTCAGCAGGGCCAAACAGCAGGCGTGGTGAATTCAAGGTCGGATCGTTGCTGGGCACGAAGTCCAGGTCATCGACCCTGACGTGGAACTCATCGATTTGAGTGGCCGGATAAGGTCC
>NZ_WIWK01000364.1:0-212 GCF_009600165.1 Pseudomonas sp. FSL R10-0399 | reverse complement strand
CCGACGTAGTCGCGCAGCAGGTTGTCGAGGAGCTTGGGCGGCGGGTGGTGGATGGGCCGGCGCGGGGCCTTGGGGTCTAGCAGGTTGCTGGCCGGGTCGAAGGCGAAGGTTTCTTCTTTGTACTGGCTGCTGGCTCCGAGCAGGCGGCCGAGCGGGTCGTAACGGTAGTTGATGTCGCCACGGCGGTTGTCGTGCAGGTCGGTCAGTTGCCC
>NZ_WIWK01000363.1:0-214 GCF_009600165.1 Pseudomonas sp. FSL R10-0399 | reverse complement strand
GATTGCCAGTGTTGTAAGCCATGGGCATATTTCTCGCAGGCGCGCCGAAGCCGCCGCAATGGTGCGGCTGTCAGCGAAGTTTTGAAGTTCCCGGCGAGCTGCCGGTGGATAGGTGCTTGGGTGAAGAGTTGCCAGCAAAGCTTTGTGAGCGCTGACTTTTAATCGGCGGGCTTGGGCCAGTCGCGATTCATGGCGATATCGAAGATGTCAGCCC
>NZ_WIWK01000362.1:0-215 GCF_009600165.1 Pseudomonas sp. FSL R10-0399 | reverse complement strand
GTCCGGGCGCGCAGCGACCGTAAAAAGAGCCAGATCAAAAGATCGCGAGACAAGCTCGCTCCTACAGTTTGAATCGCGTACACCCTGCAGTCGCTGACAAGGCACGAAGGCTGCGAACAAACACCCCCCGTAGCAGTCGACGAGCCTTGCGAGGCTACGTCCGGGCGCGCAGCGACCGTAAAAAGAGCCAGATCAAAAGATCGCGAGACAAGCTC
>NZ_WIWK01000361.1:0-218 GCF_009600165.1 Pseudomonas sp. FSL R10-0399 | reverse complement strand
GGTTGTCCAAGTTTAAGGTGGTAGGCTGGAATCTTAGGTAAATCCGGGATTCTAAGGCCGAGAGCTGATGACGAGTTATCTTTTAGATAACGAAGTGGTTGATGCCATGCTTCCAAGAAAAGCTTCTAAGCTTCAGATAACCAGGAACCGTACCCCAAACCGACACAGGTGGTTGGGTAGAGAATACCAAGGCGCTTGAGAGAACTCGGGTGAAGGAA
>NZ_WIWK01000360.1:0-221 GCF_009600165.1 Pseudomonas sp. FSL R10-0399 | reverse complement strand
CCCCTAGGGGACTCGAACCCCTGTTACCGCCGTGAAAGGGCGGTGTCCTAGGCCACTAGACGAAGGGGACACAAACCTTCTATTTGATCAGCGCTGAGTGCTGATCGATTCAATGCCGGTGTGGCCAGGCAGTGAACCTAAAATTTGGTGGAGCTAAACGGGATCGAACCGTTGACCTCTTGCATGCCATGCAAGCGCTCTCCCAGCTGAGCTATAGCCCC
>NZ_WIWK01000359.1:0-223 GCF_009600165.1 Pseudomonas sp. FSL R10-0399 | reverse complement strand
GGGGCTATAGCTCAGCTGGGAGAGCGCTTGCATGGCATGCAAGAGGTCAACGGTTCGATCCCGTTTAGCTCCACCAATTTACAGTTCAATGCCGGGCCACACTGGCATTGAATCGGTCAGTACTCAGTACTGATCACTGTTAGAAGGGTTTGTGTCCCCTTCGTCTAGTGGCCTAGGACACCGCCCTTTCACGGCGGTAACAGGGGTTCGAGTCCCCTAGGGG
>NZ_WIWK01000035.1:0-48728 GCF_009600165.1 Pseudomonas sp. FSL R10-0399 | reverse complement strand
CCTTTCTTTCCGAGACCAATCAGGCCGTTGGCCGCAAAGACGGAATACTCGATGGCGGCGACCTTCTCCCCGACCGGACTGCAGACGAAGGGACCGCGGTACCCACCCTGCAGGCTGGAGGGGTCGAGATTGATCACACTGTTGACGCTTTCCAGATAGCTGAACCCAGGCCAATCCGCATCAACGGCACCGGCGGAGGTCAGACGCTCGACCTCAATAATGGAACTACCGGAGGCCGTGATGCGGTACCGCAACCCTCTAGGACCAATGCAGGCCAAGCCAGTGCCCAGCGCAAGGCCATTCGCAGGCGCTCCGCCGTCATAGTTCAGGGTCATCTCTGCGGGCTGCTCAGGCGACCCGCTGGTTGGCGCAGTGCCGGTGCTGCTGACTGGACTGCTGCCGAAAAGAGTCGCGTCCGTCGATGTCAGCGGCAGACCGGTAAAAGCGGACGTTTCCGTGATCAGCAGTCGGCCCAGCGAGGCGCTGGCAATGAATGGCGCAGCGCCCTTGGCAGCGTTGAACGCCGACACCAGACCGGCAAGATCGGTTGTCGCAGTGTTCAGGATGACCGGGTATGCCGTTCCGCCTCGGCTGACGGTGAGCGACAACTGCGTCACATCAAAGTCGTAGCGCGACGGAGCACTGGATCCCCGCAGCGTTGAAGCCGTACCTGCGCCGGGCGGTATTGCAGGCGCATAGGGCGTGTAGCTGTTGACGATGTACAGCCCGCCGTTGGCACCCACGACCTCGATCGGCATGCCGACTTCAGGATTGAGCATCTCCAGAGGGCCTTGGACGATGTCACGCCCCGCCCCTCCATCGATGACCGTGTATTCGTAGTAAGCCAGCGCACGAACCACCAAGCCGCTGACCCAATCCGCAGGGAACGCGCCCGCTCCCGCAGGGATAGAGATGGTTTCGCCATTGAACTGGTAAGCCGAAGCCCGTGCCGATGGGCTGATACTGTTCGAAACCGTCAACTGCAGGCCAGCCGATCCGCTCGAACTCGCTCCCACTTCTGCCACGTTGTACCAGAGCATCGATGCGGTATCGCCCGACACATCCGCACCGGGCGGATAGATCGTCACGCGCGCATCGGCACCCAGCGAAATCAGTGGAGTTTCACCCACCTTGATCTTGCTGATAGGGATATCCAGATCGCCCGCCGAGACGTACAGCAGCATCTCGATCCACTGCTCCCGTGGAGAAACAAACCAGGTGCGTGGTTCAGCCAGGTAGGACGGGTATACCTTTTGGTGGCCAGCGATCTGGCGAATGGTGTCGCCCAGCTTGACCTTGTTGCCCTTGGCGCTGGCCTCGGTCAGGGGGCTGCCCTGCACAGTAGAGTTCGAAGGCATGCCGGGCATCTTCGGCACCATCATCTTCATCACTGCTTTTGCGCCTGCGAACAGGGCGTAAGTGATGCTGAAGGGGTCAGTGCCCTTGGGCTCGCGATAGATTTCGACATGATCAGACGGCTTGAAAACCACCTTGTGCCAGCGCTTCGCTTCAATCAGTTCGTCATTCAGCACAATGCTGATCGGAGGCGACTCCATCCGCTGGTAGCTGGGCGACTGCTCGATCAGCCACTGCTCCAGCGTCATGCGCCGATCAGTCGTGTACATGACCATCGGCGCCGAGCCGGCCATCTTGTTCGGGAAAAATTCGATCACGGTAGAAGACCACCCTTGGAAAGTCAGTTTCAAACTCACGGACGGTGCGCAGTCGTACACCGCCTGGGTTGGTGTCCAGCACCTTGAGCCTGCCATCAGCCTCGACCACCACGCCGACATGCAGGCACAGCGCGCCACGGAACACCGCCGCAATGGCGCCGACCTCTGGAGGGCACGTTTCCATGCCCTGCTTGAGGCCGTGGTAAGCGTGGGTGTTCTCGCGTAGCCGGTCCTTGCCTACAGCGCCCAGGCTGGGCAGCAGAGGCAGGCCCAGTAGCTGATGGCGAACCGCGATGCACAGCCCCCAACAATCGAAGGCAATAGGTCCCCGGCCGCCATCCCGGTAAGGGGCGGATAAGTAGTGTTTAAGCATGGTTAGATGTACTTCAGGCCAGGTGCGACCAATGTGGTGAGCTTGTCTCGCGGGAACCCAATGTTCAGCAGGTCAAAGAACCCGCAGGAGAACTTGGCGGTGTTGTCGGCGTACTCTCGATCCAGCACCGTGAGGTGGTAAATCGATGTTGGATAACTCAGATCGCTCAGCAGGTATTCGCGGTGAGTGATGTAAATCCGTTTCCCAGCAAGCCGGTACTCCTCGACGACCTTCTGCACGTTGCCCAGAGTGTTATCAATTTCGATGTTCAAGCTTTGGTATCCGCTGCCGTCACTCTTGGGCAGCGCATCCCCCATCGCCACACCCGGGAAGGTCAGCTCCCTGCCGTCCTCGGTACCGCACGTCCAGTCATCGAAGCCCTGAGAAAACAGCAGTGTGGCGCTCTCTCCTTCTGCCCGGACTTCGACGGTCTTGATGATCATGTCTCCGCCAGAGGCGTAGCACTGTTCGATTGGGGTCATGGATCACCTTTTAGCCAGGGCTTCGCTTGAGCCCGTAAACAGACTCGAACGTATCTGACGCTTCGTTACCGCCCGCACGGATCTGCGCAGCAAACAGGTTCAGGGATTCCGAGCCGTCTGAGTTTCTCCCGCGCTCTACCTGCCCGGCTTTGCTTGGGTTTTCGATGAGATTTACGGTCAGGCCTTTATCGGCAGGCGCCCGACTGGGAGCCGGGGCAGCAGAGGTGTTTCCCCTGCCAGCTCCGATTATCGTAGGCCGACCGTTGCTCATCGCTTCCAAGGTGCCAACACCAATGCGAGCCGTAGCCTCTGCATCGAACACGTATTCGCCACGGTGAACCGGCCCGGCAATTTCGTCTTTAGGGCCAAAACCTGTAAAGCCGCCTTCCTCGAATCCAGCGCCGGCCATGGCGGTCATACCGACAGCCGCAGCAAGTGGGCCTGTCACAGCCATGGCCGCAGCCATCGCACCAGGTGCGGCGAAAGGACCAACGATAGGGATTGCAGCGGTTGATGCGAATGCGGCCAAACCAGCTTGGAGAGACATGGCTGAAGCGTTGGCAGCCATCGTTCCGGCTGCGCTCACTTGAGTGGTTTTACCAACCAACATCTGAACACCTTGGTAGATCAACCACTGAGCCGCCATGTCAGCCAAAGCCTGGAGCATCGACTTTGCGAAGTTGGTGACCATATCGCCCAAGGCATCACCTGCGCTTTGGGCGCCAGTGGCAACATCGTAAAAGAAAGTCCCGAGTCCACTAGTTGCAGTGCCCAACGCTTCAGAGGTCAGGTCCGCAGCCTGCTGGGAATAGTTGCGTGCAGCGTCGGCATAGTTCGACCAAGCCTCGTTCACGCCATTCATCCAGTTGGTTTGCTGCTCATCGGTGGCGGTGTAGAAGTCCTGCTGTGCCTGGAGCCGTTTGGCCAGCTCTTCTTGCAGCACCGCCGTTTCGCTCTGGTAGAGCTCGGGCATGATTTGCCCGGTGTTGCGCTGCTCGTTAAGGCTGGCAATGTCAGCCGCATACTTTTGCCGAAGAGCCAGATCAGCCTTCATTCTGTCCCGGGCCTTATCGCCCATGCCTGCGCCAGCCAACTCCTGATCGAAGCCATCCTTCATGGTTTGGGTGCCAACACCCTGGGCGTTTTTGAATGCCTCCAGCTTCAAGGCGTCTTCATTGGCTTTCTTCAACGCATTCAGGGTGTCCAGCTCGGCAGCCATACCCTGTAGCTTTTTCTTCTGCGCCTCAGTCAGCTTTCCGAGCTTGCCCTCCTGCAACTCAAACGAAAGCTTCATCACCTCAGTGGCGTCTTTCGTTTTGTCGCCCGTGGTATTGATCAGCTCGATCTGACGTTTGTAGCCTTCCTCGGTAGATTCAAACGATTTCAGTTGCTGCTTGGCTGCAGAGTCTGATCCAGTCGCGTTCTTCTGCCTGGCTTTTGCAGCTGCTTCATCTGCTGCTTTCTGCGCATCCTTGGCGGCCGCGACCCTGCGGATGTCTGCAATCATTTCATCGGACAGCAGCTTGTTATCGCTAATGAACCGATTTGCGGCCTGTAATGCAGTTTTGTCTTGAGCTGATGCAAGCTGCTTATTCAGCTGGTCAAGGTACTTCTGCCCATCTTGAGCTGCCTTCGCTTTGGCTGCAGCGTTTTCTAACTCAGCCCGGGTGTTGTCATCGGTCGTAGCGGTAAGGCGGGTGAGTACTTCTCGCTGCGAATCTAATGCAGTACTTAGATCTGTAACCTTTTCCTGATTTTTTTCAATGGCACTGGCCATCGCCTCGGTCACGCCAGGAATGGTGCGAAGCTTATCGGCTACAGCCTGCCAATCCACGGTCATCCCTGACGCTTGAGCCTGTGAGGCCCTGCGCACCAAATCAAACGCAGCTTGAACAGAGGCAGGAAGAGGTGTCAGTCCAGCCATAAGGCCGTCAGCGCCCGCTGCGCCCATGCCTCTGAAGTCACTTTCAAATTTATCAGCGATGGAGCTAGACATCTGATTAAGCTCAGACTGCATGCCATCTATTTCAGCTTTAAGTTCCCTCAGTGTCACTGACTGCGTAGCCCTATTAAGCTTCGCAAATCTCTCAGCAATTTTGTCGATGGGATCGGCTAGATCACCTAGCCTCTTCTCAAGCAGACCGGTATTGTCGCGCAGAAGAAGGAATGCCGTGGCCGCGCCAATTGCCAGAGCAGCAACACCTAGAGGCCCCCCGAGGATTCCGAGCAAGCCAGCCGAGGCACTACTTAACCCGGCATGAGCAGCAGTAACCGCAGCTGTTGCACGAGCTTCAACCATGCGTGCTGCAGCAAGCTGCAATGACATTTCCGTCTGAACAGCTGTACCCCGGGCGGCAATTGCTTCTCGCTGTGCAAGCGCTACAGAGGTCTGAGCTTTTTGCAGCTCAGCCTGTGAAGCGAGCAAAACCGCCGTGGCCTGTGCTTTACGAGCGGCAACGTCCCGGTAAGCAGAGTAAGTAGCTGTTGCCGCAGCACTTGCTGCGGTTGCCGCGTATCGGGTAAGTGCCGCGATGGCTGTAACAATGGCAATGTCTGCAAGGGTTTCAAAATTATCGCCAAGCGTGGCAATACCGCTTCCAAGAACGCCGGTGAAGTCTGAAGTTTCGTTCAGGCGTCCGATGTAGACGGTGAAAGAGTTCGACAGATTTTGCATCGCGTCACGCACCGCGACACCCATGCTATCTGCCAGCTCGCCGTTGGCAGCGGCCGATTGCTGCAGGCCTTCAGTAAGCAGGTCCAGGCTAAGTTTGCCCTGCGCGCCCAGGCCGCTGATTTCTTCTGAAGCCTTACCGGTGGACTCGCCGATGGTGTCAACAACCGTTGGCATCGCAGCCAGAATCGCTTGCCAACCATCCGCTTCAACCTTGCCGGTCTGTAGCGCTTTTGAGTAAGCATCAATGGCAGAGCTGGCTTTATCTGCTGACGCAGAGTTGGTAACCAGCAGGAAGCTGAAACTGTCCATAACGTCCAGCGCCTGGCTGGTGTTATAGCCCATAGACTTCAAGCTGCCCGAGGTTCGGATGTAGAGCTCTTGGGCTTCGGCCAAGGGCCGGTAGGTTCGCTTGGCTGTCTCCAGTAAGCGATCCTGAACCAAGTTGTACTCGCCCACACTACCGGTTGCCATTCCAATGCGATCGGACATCTGGCCATAGGCGTCAGCGGTCTCGATGATTTTGCCAATCGAAGCGGCGCCGACTGCTGCTGCCAGTGCACTCTTAATCAAGCCGGTGGCATGTTGGGCGCGGTCACCGGCCCGGTCGAAAGCGTTGTCGACCCGACTAAGGCTTCGGTCAATGCGGTCAGACGCCTGCCCTACGCTAGAATCCGCCCGCGCCAATTCCTGACGCAGCTGAGCTGTGGTCGCCTCGATGCGAACAAGCATCCCCTGAACGTCAGTGCCTGCCATGCTTTTCTCCAAGCAATAAAAAACCCGACAGTGGCCGGGCTCAGTGGAAGTATCTCAATCAGCGAATCTCAATTTCCGCCTTGTAATCACTAACTTTTTCTTTGAAGGCTAAAGCCTCAGTACTGTCAGTTAAATCTTTTCCCCATAACGCAGCAGACATGTAAGTCAGATACGCGGAATACACAGCTTTTATCTTGTCCCTCGCGGCATCCCCTTCCGGGTATTTCTGATACTCCGATTTGACAAGCAACTTAACTCTCTCTCGACTTTTATCTGCGCATTGCTTTACATCTTCGAGAAGTGCTTTTTGCTTGGGGCCTTTGGTTGCGTCGGCGAGCTGAGCTTTCAGCCCGCATAAATATACTTGGCCGCCCATCTCGGCCTCAAACGGAGCAACTTTCTCATCTTGTGCAAAAGCCCCTGCCGTCATCAGAAGACTTATCCCAAGCCCAAAAAATAGTTTTCCCATTTTGTCCTCCTATGACTGAAACACAGAAGGTTAACAAAAAAACTCTATAACGAACTTCGCTAAACACTATTGCCTTTGCCGCCCGCCAACACTTGCCGCAGCTTTGCCGCCACCGCTGAAGGCGCGGGCTTGTCTTTCTTCCCGGAAGGCTTGCCACCACCAAACGGGTTCGTCATCTGCGCCCACTCGATCCGAGCATCCATAGCCAGGAACAACTCAGGGAGCGGTGTACTCCAGGCCAATTCGGGCGACCATCCAAGCCAGCCCGTGGCCACCGCGTAAAGCCGGTCAACGTAACTGCCATCCTCGACAGCGCTTACGCCTTCCCCGGCTGATCCTTTCCCGCAGCCTCCCCCTTGGGGTTATACAGCGCGACCAGGTAAGCGTTGAGCTGCACGGATGCCTCCACAACACCGGCTTGCCACACTTGATCTGCGACTGCGTCGGCATCTTTACCGGTTAAGCCAGCGCCGCCCGCGATGATTACCGCGCAGCCCACCACGCTCAGCGCGTTGACCGCTTGAGACGCACCCCGCAGCCCGCCGAAGTGAGCCTCGATGGTACGAACAGCAGCAAGCGTCGGCTTCAGAATGTAGGTCTCGTCACCAAGGACGATTTCGACCGTCCCTAAAAGAGTCTTGCTCATGGATCATGATCCTTGTGAACCGGGGCCGAAGCCCCGCAAGTTAAGCCGCCGCAGGGGCTGGGAGGATTTCAAGGATTTCGGAGTTGATGCCGATGGTCACGTTACGGCGAACCACGTTATCGGCGGCACCAGGGGCGACTGTATTGTTCATCACCTTGCCGCGCATGTAGAACGTAGTCGGCAGAACGGCCGGCACGGCATCAGGGTCGCCGTCATTCAAGGTGACCTTGATGTTGTAGTCGCCCCGGGAGCGATCCTTGTGCGCAGTTTTGAGTGCGGCCTGGCCCAGGTCGCCGTTGTCGAGGCCGACAGTCAAGGTCAGGTCGCCCGCATCGGCGGTGCCCTTGTACTTGCGAACGCGGCCATCACGCAGCGAGGTGAAGGTCACCGAGCTGAACGTGTCGCCAAACTCGCCAAGGTCTTCGATCTCGCCCACATCGACGTAAGTGTCTGCCTTGTAAAGCACTTCGGTGTCGGCGCCGTTCTTGGTGCCGAGCGCGAATCGGCAGCCAGCGGCTGTATTTAGGTTGTCTTCGGCCATGGGGGTTCCTCCAAAGGCGCATTGGATAAAGCCGCAGGGCGGCAGGGTGTTGGGTTAGTGAGTGGTGATAATGCGGACCGTGATCGATCCCTGATACGTGACACCGTCAGCATCACGCTGGGCATCGGCTTGTTCGACCCGAACTGAGACAGCGCGTCCAACTTCCAATGGCAGTGGTCGCTCATTGAGAGCCGCGATAATCTCGCCGTTGATACGCTTCACTTCGGCCTGACCGTGGGCATCAGACCAAACAGACAGGTAGATCAGGCGCTGTTCACGCTTGCGGCCTGCAATGGGCGAAGTGTTGGTTGAAATTTCTCGGTCGAACGATATGTATGGCATGGGTGAACCCATTGGCGCCCCGTCGTGCACCGGGCAAGAAACCTCAGCCTCCAGCCGGGCAAACAAGGCTTCCTGTAGCGCAACGGATGGATCAGCCATCGGAAGCCCCTCTGCTTGCCTTGTTCAACGAACGCGCCACCGCAGCCCGGACGCTTTCAAGAACAAACTCCCGATTGACGTCCATTGCAGGGCGCAGCCACGGATGTGCAGGCCGAGCTGGGATATCAGGGTATTTCCCGTAAAAGTTGGTGCCGTCGCTTTTGTTTCTGTTCTGCCGGTTGCGGCCACCCGCCCGCTTTTTGCCGGTGTAGCCTTTGGTCCCGTACTCCAGGAACTTCAAGTAGTAGAACCGGCGCATGTCCTTTTTGCCCCTGATGCCTATCTCAGCGTCCAGGCCGCTCTTTGAAACGAACACCTTGAGCGCGGCAGCAGAAGCACCGGTGTCCCTTGGCACCAACTCCTTCATAGTCGCCAGCACCTTGTCAGCGGCTTCCTGCATTGCCGGTACCAACTCGTTATCCATCGTTGCGTGAATGTTGCGAAGTGTCCGGCGCAATTTGAAGTCGCCGGACATGCGCGAGCGACGAGCAGCCATGATTTACTCCTTGGGCTTGGCAGCCTTCTCCAGCGGTGGCGCAGTTGCGGCGACCTCTTCCACCAGGCCACGAGCCACCAGAGCGGCACCTGCCTTGGCATCCACAACAAATTCTTCGCCTTTCTCACGATCGCCTACGGCGCCGGAAAGACTGCCCAGGGCAATGACTTTCATGATCCACCTTTACGGGTTGGGAACGTTTGAACACAAAAGCCGCAGCATCGACAAATCGTTGTCGGGCAGCGCGGCCTCAATCAGGTAAGTGACGCCCTTCTCCACCAGCCGGCAACCGGCTTTCAAGTCAGAGCGTGGACGGACGCGAATCTCAACGGTGATGATTGCCTTGATTTGCTCGGCAACCGGAGCCAGGCGCCCGGAAGGTATGGTGATTTCTGCCCAGACCTTTCCGGCATTCTCCCAAGTAGGATCGAAGCCACCGGATTTGTTCTTGGTCAGGACAGGCTTGAACAACGCGCAGCGGTGACGCATGGGGCCGGCTCTCATCAGAATCGCTTCCTGTACCAAAGGAGTCGGTCTACAGCCAGCGGCACAGCTGAAGAGATCGTGCCGACGACCACTGCCTCGCGGTTTGCGTACCAGTGACCGACGAGCAGCAACACAGCCTGCTCGACGTCCGGAGTGAAGCCCATTTGCTCTGGGCCAGTTGGCACGGTTTCTACCAACTCACGATCGCAGTGCATGGCGACATGGGCCTTGGCGGCTTCGAAGTAGCCGGCTACCAGCGAGTCTTCCTCATCACCGTCAAGCTTGAGGTGCAACTTCACACGGGCCAGGTCGATCATTTACTTGGTCTCGGTGGGCTTGGCGGCTTTGTTGCTGCCCGGCTTGGCTTGCTCGGCCAGGCCTTTGCCAATGAGGGCATGCGCCAACTCATCGTCGATATCCAGAACGGTACCAGCCAGCACGCGGCCATTTTCGATCTTGAGCTTTTCAGGATCACCCTCGAAGCCCCACAGCACTTTGATTTGCATCTTGTTCACCTGGTAATGGTTGGGGCCCGAAAGCCCCAGGAGCGGGATGTGAATTAAGCCGCGAAGTTGAAGCGGCCTTTTACGAAGGCGAACTTCTTGCGCACAGCCAGACCAAGACGCTCTTCCACCAAAATGGCGCGTTGGTTCTTGATGAAGTCGTCGTTGATCATGCCGACCTTGATGGTGAAGCCCATACGGTCATAGATCCGCGCACCCTGCTGGAACGAACCAGTGAGGAATTCACCGCCAGTGGTGGAGCCGTCACCCTCATCCATGCTGTCGGAGGCAACGATTGGGCGCCCCCACAGAACTGGAGTGACCAGACCCTGCAGGTTGGCGAACAGGTAACGGTTCTCGCCGTCCTTCTGCAGCTCGATGTTCATCCAATCCAGGTCGGACATCACCACGGCATCGGCGGCCAGCTTGGACTGCTTACGCGCCTGGTAGATCGCACGGCGCACGGTATCGATTGCGGTGTCGGTTGCCTTGCTCAAGGCCGGGTCAAACACAGTGGCCTGGGTCATGATGCCGTTGAGGTTGTTGCCGGTTCCGTCGCCTTTCAGCAACTGCCCTTCGCGCTTCAACTCCAGGTCGTAGCGCAGCAGCTCCTGGATATAGCTGTAGAGCTGTGGCACATCGTCGAGCGCCTCGTCAGTCACCGGCATCCATACCGCAATCTTTTTGACAATGTCCGTGACCTGCTCAAAGGTCACGTTGCTGGTCGGCTTGGCCGCGCCTTCGGCAACCATCCCGGCACCGAGGGTGTGCAGCAGCTCCTTGAAGTAGGTGAAGGACTGGCCCGTGACCGGGGTGGTCGGGATCAGGTCGCGGATCAGCAGGTTCTGTCGCGGCGCACCCTGGATAACCGGGTCGTACTGCGGCACTACCAAGCCCGAGCTCGTGACCTTGGTTTCGGCCATGCTGGCCATGTCGGACTTGCTGACTTCGATCTCGGCGCAGTTCTGGCTTTTCTGGCTCAGTGCCTGGTACTTGTCGTTGCCCTTGACGAAGTCGATGAAGCTTTTCTTTTCCGGGTTCAGATTGCGCAGCTTGACGCCCTTCTCTTCAAGCTTTTGCACCTGTTCAATGACACGCTCGATCTCACCCTTTTGGGTTTCGATCTGAGCCTTCATTGCACCAGTCACGGTGTTGCCCTTCTGCAGCTCGTCGGCAACAGCGTCGTACTTAAGCTGCAGGCCGTTGAAGCCTTCTTTCAACTTGGCTTCAAGGGAGTCTTTTACTTCTTTAACTGGATCGGTCATGGCGACACCTTAAAAATTTGGTCAATGGTGAGTGAGAGTTTTTTCAGCTCTTCCACGGTCGCCGTGGCCTCAGTGACACCGTCGCGGTGCACTGCGGAGTAGCCGAGCGAGGCGACGGCTGCCGCCTCCTTTTGAGAAAGGCCCATGCGGTCACGCAGTGCCTTCTCAAAAATCCTGATGTCCGATTTCACATCGGTAACCTGCGCCTCGGGGTTCATGCCGAAAGGCACAAGGGACGCTTCCCAAAGCTCAGCCTGCTTGATGATCCGCACGTTGCGACCTGCCCGCTCTTCATAGGTGGCCAGCAGTGTGTTGAAGCCGATCGACATGCTGTCGAGCGTGCCTTCCTTCATTAGCTCGTAAGCGTCACGGGCATAGCTGACCGCCAGATTTACGCGGCCCTTGATGTAGAGCCCGTGGTCGTCCTGAGTGAATTCAGCGGAGCCGATGAGCCGCGTTAGGTCGTGAAACAGTGCGAGCTTCAAGCGCCCGGCCCGGGTGGTCTTAACCTTGATGAACGCACCCGGCAGGATCACGTCATCGCCCAGGTCGATGTTGTTGAACACGGCGGCGTAGCCTTCGAAGTTTCCGGCTTCATCGACGGCCTTAACTTCAAAGGGAACTTCAATCTTGCTGATCATTGGTCTGCATCTCCCACCGGGTAACCCGGTCGTATTCGTCGCCAGCCAGTGGAGGAAGGTTTTCTTTGCGGCGCACTTCGTTGATGGTCATCCAGCCGGAGCCGCCAGAACCGCCGAGCGCACCCTTGTAGTAAGTCGCTCGCCCGGCACTGTCAGCACGAAGGATCCCCTCGACCACAAACTCCACGAACAGCTTTGTGCCGCCAAAGAGCTTGTCGTTGATTTCGTCTTCGATGGCTTTGATGTAGGGGCTCAAGCCGAAGGTGATAAAGCCGCTGGTCTGCTGCTCCAGGTTGGAGCCCATGATTGAGGTTTTACCGGCACGGTTGGCCAGGTACAAAGGCACGCCCCAGATGCCAGCTAAGGCTTCTTCCTGGAACTGCTGGGATTCAATGAACTGACTGTCCTTCTGGCTCATGCCCGCCGGCACGATCTTAGGGCCACCCTCAAGCAGGCCCATCTTGCCGATGTCCTCAACATCGCCTTCGCGGATCTTGGGGAATTTGTTCAACACCTGGTCGCGCTGCTCGCTGGTCAGGAAGTTGTCGTAGATGACATACCCGCCCGTGAAGCCACCCTTGCGCATGAAGCGCGCCGACCAGTCTTGAGCGGCCTTGGCCAACCCCATTGATTCCTTGTGGAACTCGACAGGAGACAACCCGTTGATGCCGTCAGCACTGAACAGTTTGAAGTGCAGCATGTTCTCGGGTGACACCGGGAAGCGCTTGCCCTTGAGTGTTACCCAGTAGATCAGCTCGTCGTCGAGGTCGATCTCTACCGCGTCAGCGCTGACCGGCACCAGGCCGATGAATTCGCCGTTGTCGGCGCGCTCGATCAGTGCGTAACCGTTTCCCCTCAAAGCCATGTTCACAATCGCGGCTTTGATGAAGTTGAGCATGGTCATGTACGGGTTGGGCTTGGCCAGCAGGCGCAACGCCCTGCTGCTTCCACTGACAACCACCCGGCCTGCGGGCGTGTCCTCGTAGAGCTTGAGCGGCAGACCTGAAACCGTCTCGCTCAGGATCTTGATGCATGACCAGACGATGGGAATCGCCATGGCCTTCTTGGGGGTGATGACGGCGCCGGAGCGCGTCTGACCGCCGATGTCTGTTTGAACTTCAACGTACTGCCCCGTTTTCGGGTCGTTGAAGCCAAAGAAACTCCAGCTCATTGGGTTGTACCAGCGAGACGCCATATTGAGCCTATAGAAGTCCGGAGTATCCGTTTTGGAGGTAGTCGTCGATATCGCCCTTGTTGTTTTCAGGCGCTACGCCGAGCGTTGCCCCGAAGGCCATTGCGAGCGCGACCATGCCGTCGATGCGCCCTGTGGCTTTGTCCTTGGCAAATTTGCGACCGCCTGCCGGGTCTTTCTGGATTACAGAGTTGGCAGCACACATGGTCAGCACCGGGCTCATGCCGTGGCGTAATCGTCCGTTCAGCAACTCCGACTCCAGTGCGTCGATAGCCGGGGCCATGTCTTTGAAGCCTTGCCCGTACTCGACCAGCGGCAGGTTTACGCCCTGGGCTTCGGCGTCACGCCTGAACAGATCAATCCGGTACCGGTCGAACGCGATCGACTGAATGTCTCCGCCCAGCTCGTTCAAGATTCTGGCGATGTCCACCGCCACAAATGCGTAATCAACCGTCGCCCCCGGGGTGGTGATCAGCAGGCCTTCCCTGACCCACACGTCATAGGGCTCGCGGTCACGCTTGGCCCGATCCATCAGACCAACCTCTGGCGTCCAGAAGAACGCCCAAGCAGACCATTGCCCGTTGCGCTTGCCGATAACGACGAAAGCTGTGAGGTCAATGCGAAACGAAAGATCGAGCCCGCCGTACAGATCAAGCCCGTCTGGGCTATCCGGTTCGTCGCCGCAGGATTCCCATACCCCCTTCGAAACGAAAACGGACACCGTAGATACGCGCTGGTTGAGGCACAGGTTTCGGAACGTGTTCTCCGAGGCAGGCATGCGGTTGGCCTTTTCGGCTTGCTTCTCCAGATCAGGGAGCGAGCGGAACGTGCCGAGTGCTGGGTTTGCAGCCCGCCATGCGACAGGGTCAATCAGACTGCAATCCTTCGGTGCGCTGTAAACATGGCTGACGATGTGCGGATCTTTAGAGCGCTCGGCGTCATCCAGCCAGAGGCTGAACATGTCGCTGTCTTGTGCGGCCTGCGTACTGATCGCAATCAACAGAGGCGCGTCGTGCGCGCCCTGGGCGGTTGTGATCGCATCTACAAAGTCGCTTTGCGGGCCGCGTATCTGACCCACCTCATCGAGTATCGCGAGGATGGGCGACAGACCATGAGTCGTCTTACCCTCGGCCGCCAGTGCGCGGTACTCCACGTTTAGCGGAGTACCAATGAGTTTCTTACCGCTCGGGTTGACGTGAACCAGCGCCTGAAGATCAGGGTTTAGGTTGATCATCTTGACGGCCAGACTGAACACAATCCCGGCCTGCTCGCGGCTCATTGCGCCAGAGACGATCTGCGAGTTGAGAACTGCCTCGGGCCCAACCAGGTGAACTAGCAAGATGCCCGCGATCAAACCAGTCTTGCCGTTCTTGCGGGCAATGCTCAGGTAGGCAGTGCTGGTCCCGACAGGGTTGTCATAGATCGCGAGGATGAAGTCTTTCTGAAAGTCATCCAGCCGTAACGGCTTGCCAACGTGTTTGCCCTCGGGCACCCGGCAGTACTTTTCGATGAAGGCAATGGCGCGCTGGCCGCGAGTGCGGCGCTTGCCGGCCATCAGTGCACCGCCCTTGGGATAAGGTCGTCATCGTCTTGGCTCTCAAGCACCTTTTCGGCCTCGCGTTGCTTGGTCGCTTTCTTGCCCTGATCACGGGAATCACCCTGCGTGGCCTGGGCATGGACTTGCAGGGTCCGACTTAACGCCACAGCACGGCGACTCAGCGTCTCCAACAAGCTGTGTTTTGGGTTGATAATTTGAGTGCCGCGGTCGTTTTTCAGCACGTCGCCCTCCACATCGATCTCCTTTTGCAGGCGTTCAATGTCAGAAAGGCAGCGCGCCAAGTTACCGGCCAGTACCAAATCAGAGTCAGTCCAGCTATCACGCGTACGCGCGCGCACAATGGAATCCCAAAATGGCTTGTCGCCGGGCCGCAGGTTTACAAACTTCGGAGCCTTGATCGGTCCGACACCGGCAGCGCGCATAGCCGCAACCGCCGATGTCGCGCTATCGGAGCGGCTGCGCTTGGCTGTCATAGTCTTTCTCAATGATGCCGCAATGTGTTCTGGCGGCGTTTTCCGGGTTACGGATGCAAAAGAGAGTCGAGGGCGGTCCTGCTAGACGGGAATCACTATCATTTGGACACCCCCCACCAAAACCGATAGAAAAATACTGAAATTTATGCAAAATCAATAGATTTTTACTATTTTTGAATAGATTTTTACTATTTCTGGAGGAGTCAGCGGTTCCAGTGATGGTTAGGGTCAACCGGCATGCCTGAGACGTCATGCCCAGGCAGGATTCCGGTTCGCTCCTGTCGCTGCTTGGCGCTGTCGTGACAGTGCTTGCAGAGGCTCTGAAGGTTGCCGCCATCGAAGAACAGGTTCTCATCGCCCTTGTGCGCCTTGATGTGGTCGACAGTATCAGCAGCCTCTACAGCGCCAAGGGCGTGGCACAAGCGGCATATAGGCTCTGCCTGCAACTGATGCCAGCGGAGTCGATACCAGCGCTTGGTCTTATAGAGGTGATGCCAAGCTGATGTACTGGCCATCAATCAGAACGCTTTGGCAGCTTGAAGTCGGCGAAGCGATCAGCCAGATCGGCGATCTTCTTCACACCTAAGAAGCCGATCCAGATGCCTGCCGGGGTGGCCAACGTGGATGGCAGCCCAAAGTACTCAAGGACCGCGATCAGGCTGGTGGTGAGCAGCATGCAGATGGTTGCTTCAAGCATCGCCTGACGCCGAGTGCCGCCGCCGTAGATGATCCGCAGCGCCGCCATTACAAAGGACAGCGTGGCGGCATAGATCGTCGGCGAGTGCTGACTCAGCCACGCGAGCGCTATCACCCAGGTGTCTGGCTTATCAGGCATATGAGCCATCCGATGTCCTCCCGGGCAGGGAGCAGAATTGATTCGGCCCCGACAGCACTCCCAGCTTGAGGCGATGGGTGTGGCGGGGCCGAAAACGAAAAAGCCCAGCGCGATGGCTGGGCTTTAGGAATTGGTTATGTGTTGCTGCGGGCTGTTCAGTATCACCACACGCAAGATCGACATGATGGGTTAAATAATGGCGGCTCGGCGGATCACTGTCAACAGCCAAAATAGTTAGGCGGCCTCATCCAGCAGAACGCCTTCATCCCGCAAAATCTGACCCGCATCAATCAAGGCCTCGCTGACCAACTTATCCAGCGCTGCATTTATGTTCTGCCGCCATTCACGGCGTGTGCGCTCTGGCCGAGCATCCACATCCCAAGTGTTCATATCGTAGAAACTATCCTTGAGCACAATCATGTCGGCTGACCGAGCATCGCCCTTCTTGGTACCGGCTTTGCCTGCGGCAACAGCGGCTTTTAACATTGCAGCCTTACGCCAATCTGGAGCATCAATAGGGATTTCTACCGATACAGTCCGGGCCACTGGCGGCCGGGCGCCCTTCAACTGAGGGACAGCCCAGGCAGTAATTGCCTTGTACAGGAACAGCTTCGGCGCCGGCGTATTGATGACCGCTTGCAATGAAGCGATGGCCTGCACCTTCTTACCCTTGTGGGTGCTGTAGTGGGCAAGCAAAGCATTCCAGTATTGAGGCTTAAGCCGATGGTGCAATCGAGCTGACACCCAGCAATCTGCCTGGGTACGATCAGCCTTGCCGCCAGACCGGGCGCCGAAGAGGGTAGCTAGATCCCCACCCTCGCCCTCGTCCGTCGAGTTGTACAGCTTCTGCCAAGCCTGCTTGCTGGTTGTATCGATTGCTTCTGCTGCCAAGGCCGAAACAACAGCACCTAATACGCTTTGATAGATCATTATTCAGTCCTCTTTGCTGGCAGCGGCATTGGCTGCTGATTGAAATGCACGGCGCCCACATCGACCAAGAACCTTGTCCTGGCATACGTGGATAGCAGTGCAGAACTCTTGCTGTTCCATGGGGTGCTCAATGGGCAGTGCCAGGTATGCATTCCAAACATCCCCCAGCATCTGAGCTACCTTCGCTTCTTGATCAGTCAACTCAGCAGCTGCGGCGGCCATTTTTAAACCTCGCCCTTAACAAATTGTGGTTCTGGCTCGCAGGCCCCGCCGCTCAAGGCGTCTACGAGGTTTTGCGAATCTTCATATCTAACGCCTGTCTGCGCGTGAATTACCTTGAAGCCACGCTGATCTAACCAGTTGTGCCACTTAACCAGTGCCAAGCGCCGCTGCTCTTTGGCTTGAGTGTTGATGTAGGTGGAGGCGATCTTGCCCAGGGAGTGGTTGAGCAGCATCTCGCCGATGTGCCCGTCTACGCCGAGGTCAGTCCAGGCAGTTCGGGCCACCTTGCGCAGGTCGTGACTGGTCCAGGCACCCTGCCCTAGCCGGGTGAATACGGCGCTGGCTTGGTTGTCACTCAGCGGTTTTCCACGCCGCGACGGGAACAGAAACGCCCCTTCGTAGCCTTGGGCAATCTGGCACTCGCGGTAACGGCGCAGCAGTGCGCACACCTGATCTGTCAGCGGCACGCGTAGTTCGGTTTTGGTCTTGGTGTGTTCGGCGGGCAAAAACCACTCACTCGGCGTGAACGTAATGTCAGCCCAGCGCGACTGGCGTGTCTCGCCGATCCGGGTGCCGTGGCACAGCATCATCAGGGCCAGCATGGCGTCACCGGGTTCGCTATCGAAACAGGCAGCCAGCGACGCCACCAGATCGGCCAGTTGCACATCGCGCAGGCGGGCGGGCTTGGGCTGGATGCGTGCCGTGGTGAACTGACTGAACTTGAGCTCTGCCACGGGATTGACCGGGATCAGGTCGAGCTTGCGCGCCTGGCGGAAGGCCATAGCCACCAGGCG
The DNA here is from genome assembly GCF_009600165.1 of Pseudomonas sp. FSL R10-0399. Classification (NCBI taxonomy): domain Bacteria; kingdom Pseudomonadati; phylum Pseudomonadota; class Gammaproteobacteria; order Pseudomonadales; family Pseudomonadaceae; genus Pseudomonas; species Pseudomonas sp. FSL R10-0399. Next base: position 31,281 of record NZ_WIWK01000035.1, on the reverse strand, counting down.
GAACAGCTGCTGCACATACGACAACGACAGCTCCTGCTGGGCTGGCCACATCAGCCGGTTGTCTAAGGTCTGCGCGCTAACATTGCAGATCAGCAAGTCATTCAGACGCGGCTTGAGTTGGCAGCTGGTCGCGGACTTGATCGCCTTCCGGCGTTTGTCGGACAGCGCACGCGACTTGGCCATACGCTCAGCGAACCAGTCGAGCAGTTCACCTACGGTCACCCAGCCAGACACGCTGGCCGCGCCGTCAGCAGCAACGCGCAGGCGTACCGCCGGCAAGGCTGCGATCACCTGCTTGGTGTTCAGGTCAGGAAAGGCGCCGATCCGGTGCCATTGGCGCTTGTTGACCAGGTACCAGGAGCCGCGCGTGCGGTTCTTGGCGAAGCGGAAGTGCAGCGCCGGGTGACCGGCATCACGCAGGTCGCGCACATGCTCAAGCTTGGCATTGCGCCCAATCTCCGCGTCCGACAGCTTCACGGTCAGGGTTTTGATTTTGGTGTTCAATGCCCGTTTTTCGGTGGCTGAGTGACTCATTCGATAACCACCTTGCGCTCAAGCTCAATCAGGATTTCCAGAAAGTGCTTGGCCTTCTCCAGATCAGCCAGCCCGCCCTTGTCACGCCACCGCGTCACGTACTTGATGACACTGCCCTCAGCGAATGGAATGCCATTGGCGTGAATGAATTCGATGGGTTGAATTTTCAGCGACTTGTAGTGCTCGCCAGACACCTGCCTCTCGAGTGCGCTCATCAGAATTTTTCCTTTTGTCGATAGTGGCTGGCCAAGCTGGTGACCTTCTCGGCTTTCGGCGGCGCAACCCAGCCCGCCGCCAGTTGTTCGAATCGGCTGTACTGGCCCAAAAAGGCCGTACGCACGGTGCCGGTCTCAATGTCCCGACCCTTGCCGATGATGATTTCTGCAATGCCTTTGGCGTCGCTGTGTTCGTGGTAAACCTCGTCGCGGTACACGAACAGGATGATGTCCGCGTCTTGCTCGATCGCGCCGGATTCACGTAGATCGGAGCACAATGGGCGCTTGTTCGGGCGCTCTTCGCATTTGCGCGAAAGCTGACTGAGCAGAATCACCGGGACACCCAGCTCGCGAGCCATCAGCTTGGCGCTGCGGGTCATGTGACTGACTTCTTGCTCCCGGCTGAAGGTGCGCGAATCAGAGTCCATCAGCTGCAGGTAATCGATCACGATCAAATCCAGACCGTGGCGGCGCTTATGGCGACGGGCAGCCGAACGAATCCGATTGATCGTCATCGAGGCCCGATCAGAAATGGATAATTTGGAGTGCTTGAGCTTTCCGGCGGCGCTCATCAGCTCGGCGCCGTGGCGCTGCGGTGCTGTACCGTTTTTAATCAGTTGCAGGGGGATACGGCCTTCGGACGCCATAAAGCGATCCATCAGGCCGGTTTTGTTCATTTCCAGACTGAACACCATCACGCTCTTGCTCTCGCGGATGGCGACATGGGAGGAGATGTTCATTGCCAGGGTGGTTTTACCCATCGCCGGGCGCCCGGCGATAATGATCAACTGCTCAGGCTTGAGCCCTTGAAGCTTGGCGTCCAGATCAGGAATGCCGGTAGATAGGCCGTCGATGCCCTCCCCGCGATCTGCACGGGCCTGCAAGACCTCGATGTAGTCATCCAGAATGTCTTCGGCCATCACCACTTCGGATGTGGCGGACTGGCTGTCGATGGTCTGGGCCTCAGCCTGCACCGCCGCGACCTTGTCCACGGTTGGCTGGTCGCTGTGGGCAATCTCGTTGATGCGATCGCTAAGCGCGATCATGGCCCGGTCTAGGCTGCGCTCACGCACGGTGATGGCGTATGACGCAGCATTGGCGGCACTGGGCGTGTTTCGGGTGATTTCAGCCGCATACCAGGTGGCGTTCTTGGTGCTGGGAAGCTCACCGAGGTAAACGCCCACCGTTACAGCATCGGCCGGCTTGCCTTCGGCGTGCAAGGCCAGAATGCCGCGATACAGGGCTGCGTTGTCTTGGTAGTAAAAATCATCGACAGCCAAGTCTGCACTCAGGATGTCGATCAGCTCGGGGCGCAGGAACATCGCACCCAGCACGCCGTGTTCGGCCTCAACGCTGTAGGGATCACGCATTGTAATTACCCTCCACAACCTTGACGAAGTTGCTCGGGGCGATCAGCCAGTCAAACGTGGCACGGAAAGGCTTGGCGCCATTTCGACCATCAGCCTCCCCCATCAGGAATGCACTTGAACCAACCAGGGCGAAGAAGTCAGCCCAGAAATCCAGATCCTGATGCACGTCACTTTCGTTCCAGCGAGCACTGATCTTGGATTTCCGATCCTTGGTGAGCATTGCCACTTGCGGCAACCCTGGAAGAGTCTTGTTGAACAAGTCGACGATGGCTTGAGGGTCGCACTTCGGCTTCGAGATTTTCAGCGATTCATCACCCCCTACAAGAGGTGACGGTTCAATTGATGGTTCCTTTACGGTTCTGGGGGCAGCTGCTGCCGGGGTATCCGGCACCTCCTGCCGGGGTGATGGGGCATCTGGTGCCGGGGGGCATTTAGTGCCGGGGGCATATCCTGCCGGGGTTATCGTGTACCAAGTGGATCGACCGTAGCGCTGATTACTGACCAAAACACCGGCCTCTTCAAGCCAACGCAATGCACCTCGAACAGCTCGCTCTGACAAACAAGTGCGAACACCAATGGTGTTGATCGAAGGCCAGCAAACACCCTCGTCGCTGGCGTTGTCTGCAAGGCTGATCAGTACAGACTTTTGGGTCGGGCTCATGCCTTGGAGTGGCCAGCAAGCGCTCATGATGATCGTGCTCATGCAGAAGTCTCCTGCCCAGGCGCAAGCGATGCCTTCAGGTGATCAAGGCATTCTCGACTGAACTGGGTTTTCGATTCTCGGGAGTACTGAAAACGAACCAGAAGCGCGGCACTCATGGCGGCGGACTGGTGTTTTGCGCGGGGCTTGGGTGTATTTCCAGGGGTATTGCGTGATGATTCTGTGGCGCTCATAATGACTCCCGAAGTTTGTTGTAACGCTGTGAAAAAGCTCGCCCTCGCCGGCGGGCTTTTTTTTGCTTGCGATTCATCAACTGGATGAATTAACAGCTAATCCAAGGTGCTACTTCTTGCCCCCTAAGAGGCTGATAATTCGATTGCCTGCGCTGGGCGCGCAGGTGGGAAAACATCATCCAATGTGACCGCTGCACCACTGGAGTTGAGCGCATCGACAATTTTTCGACACTCGTCAAGCCCGGGCTTCCGACGCTCATTCTCGTAATGGGCGATAGCGCCTTGCGTCAACCCTACTGTTTTGGCTAGGGCAGCCTGGGTTACCCCAGCTTTTTCGCGAATAGCCTTGATGTTTGACATGGGTAATCTCCGTACTCTCGCAAGGATATTACGTTTAGTAATCTTTCATCGCAAGACGTATTACTCATTGTCCCTAGAGCAAGACTCTACAGAGCGTAATAATGTGTTCATGAAAAAATGGCACGAGCTGGCGAAGGCCAGAATGAAAGAACTCAAAATCACCCAGGAGGCTCTCTCGGTTCATATGGGGGTTACTCAGGGTGCTGTCGCGCATTGGCTAAGCGGACGGCGGGAGCCGTCCCTTGAAGTCATTGCAAAGGTTCTGCAGTTCCTCGACCTTCCTCCTATGTCAATTAATACGGATCTAGTCAGCCGCAGAGGCAAAGAAACAGAATCAAACGCAGAGTATCTGGGTGAGATGGCCGTATGGGATGAGGCTGACCCACTAGAAGATGACGACTGTGAAGTGCCTTATTATGCAGAGGTTGAGTTTGCCGGCGGTTGTGGAATGACAGAGGTTGTCGAGGTTGCAGATAGAACCCTACGCTTCAGTATTGCCACCCTGAGAGCTGCTGGTGTTGACCGAAAAAGCGCTGCAGTCGCAAGGCTTCGAGGTCGCAGCATGGAGAGATTGATTCTCGACGGCGCCGCAATAGGTTTTGATAGGTCCGACACAAACATCATCGATGGCGAAATTTACGCCTTCAACCATGAGGGCATGCTGCGCGTAAAGTATCTTTATCGCCTTCCTGGTGGAGTCGTGAGAATTCACAGCGAAAACAGTGAAGAATTTCCAGACGAGTATTTGACGGCTAAGCAATGGCAAGAAGACGTCCGTATGCTGGGGAGGGTTTTTTGGTGGTCGACAGTCAGGCGATCACCAAAACAGAGATAAGCCCAGCCTTCCACGCATCCCTTCTAAAAAATCAAGCCCGCCACTGAGCGGGCTTTTTTGCGCCCACACCAAACCAAAATCTAAACATCATCAGCGAATGAAGCGACTCGGTAATTTTATTACATGGAGTATTGACTGTGAATATTACGAAGCGTAATGTTTGTCTCGTCACCGAACAACACCGGCGACACGGCAGAGATGCCAGGGGCAACCCGAACGCTCTTTAACAACCCGCAGACACACCCTGGCGCCATACGGCATTTGAGTTCAGGGAACAGCACGCAATACAGCCTGCTTCCGTGACCGATAACTCGGCACGCAAGGTTTGCTGAGCAACACCGGGCACTTTCACTGCTGCACCTGGGTAACCGGGTGCATCGGGAAAACAACCGAGTAAACATCATGGAATCGACAATCGTAGACGGTGCATGGAAGGGCCACCTCGGCCGAGGCCTTGCGCCACGGGAACTGCAGTTCGTGCTTTCAGTTGCACAGGGCCTGACGGCAAAAGAAATCGCCAAGGCTTTCGACATTGCGCCGGGCACCGTGGTTAAGCGACTGGCCTGCGCCATGTACAAGCTCGGCGTTCATCGCCAAGGCGCGATGGTCGCCGAAGCGATGCGCCGGCAGATAATCACCCCGCTCTGCTTGCTGCTCATCGCAGTGATGACGATGCAAGGTCTTGATGACAGCGGGATGGCTCGCCGTGATCGCCGCCCAACTGAGCGCCGAAGCGGCGAATTGAGAATGACACGCCGCGCAGACTCTTTTGATCTGGTCGGATAATCCGAATCAACCAGCGCCACGACAGCCTGTCGCTAACTGCCCGAGCACCTGGTACTCCCCAGCACCAGGACGCATCGGTCTGATCTTCGGCATTTACCGGCCTGAGTACAGACCGATGCGGACGCCAACCCAGCAGACGCTGGACACCTGTATCACCCCTTCCCTACTGACGCCAAAACCGGAGGACTCAGCCATGCACAAGTAACCAAGACGGGCACGCCCGCACAGTCAGGCTCTTACATACGGTGGCGTTTCAAGAGTGCAACACAGCCCGGTTTCGACTGGGCTTTTTCATGCCTGCAGTTATTCGTCAGCCCTCCCTTCTCGCAAGGCCTGAGCGCTGACGAATACCCGTAACCCAAGTCGAGGATCGACCATGCATCCATCAATCGCCCAGCGCATCACCGTTCTCGACGGGTTGCGCGCACGTGCTAACCAAGCCACGGCTGAGTTCTACCAAAAGCCCGGTGTACAACCGCCACCACTGGCCCCGCTGATCATCGTGCGTCCAAGCGGCAACAACACCTTTTCGCTGATCAATCGGGCTACTGGCGTGGTCGTAGCCGAGCGCTTCGGCCACAACAATGCCACTGCTCATGCTCGTGAGCTGGAGGCAAAAGAAGCGCAGTTCAACGTTAAGCAGTTTGGAAAATTCCTGAGCAGCTGGACTTTGCGCTTTGGCATCACGCTGACCGTGTTCGCCTTCTTCGGCAGTCACATGTGAGGCGCGTCAACGCATCCGCACAACGGCGCCTTCGCCAGTCCCAACACCACTTGCCACCCAGCGGACTCCAAGCCAGACCGGAGCAACAGCCATGTCCAAACCCACCGATACCGCGCAGTTTCTCGAAGACCTCAATGGCGGTGCTTTTATCAGCCAAATCGGCCACGCCCTCTCAGAAGTAGCTGCCGGTGTAGTCGACCACGGAAAAGCCGGGAAGCTGGTGATCACACTCGACATCACCCAGATCGGTGAGTCCAGCCAGGTAAAGATCAATCACAAGCTGGATTACAAGGTTCCAACCAAGCGCGGCACCCGCAGCGAAAACACCCGCCTCGATACCCCGATGCATGTCGGTACCGGCGGCAGCATCACCATGTTTCCTGAAAAGCACGACCAGCTATTCAGCCGCGAAGAAGCCCCAATCAGCCCGCGCACTTAAGCCCGCTCCCACAGGTACTTGAACCATGTCCCTAAGCCAAGAAGCAATTCAACTAATCACCGACACAGCCCTTTTGGCTGCTGGCAAAACACTGGCGACCTACTCGCCAACGGCCGTCCTGCCAGAAGGCACAAAAGTCATCGATCTGGAAAAGTACCAGGTAGGCCGCAGCCGCTTCCGTGGCGTGCTCTCCACCAACTCCCTGGCTGATTTCAGCACCTACGTCAAAGACCGCGCTATTGAGGGCGCCCGCGGCTTTATCGATCAGGACGAAATGACCTGCACACTGATCTTCAACCTGGGCACCAACGTTGCGCCCGGGCACGCAGATGATCGCGCCGTGCTGCGCCTCAAGCCGTCAGCAGGTTACAAGGCTGTTCAGGGCATCCCGGGCCGCGCGTTGTCGCAGAAAGACCTGAGTGATTGGATCGAAGACTGGAATGCCTCGTTGAGCGCTACTGACGAAGCCGGCCAGACAATGAGCATCGTCAAAGCAATCGCTGCCGTGCGCACAATTACCATCAAAGCCTCATCGGAAAGCGATCACGCCGTCAGCGAAACCCGCACCAGTCGCAGCGCGATGGACCAGATCGAAGCCACCAGCAAAGAGACGCTTCCCGCATCACTGGTGTTCTCGGTAGTGCCTTACGAGGGCCTGAGCGTGCGCAACATCACGCTGCGCGTATCCGTCATCACTAGCGGGGCCCAGCCAATGCTGAAACTGCGCTGGATCGGCGAAGAAGTGCAGCGGGAAGAAATCGCTCAAGAATTCAAGTCCGTGCTCGATGCGCAGATTGGGGCAGCAACTCCGCTTACGCTCGGCACTTTCGCCGCCTAAAACCGGACTCATACAGGTATTCCTTAATGAAACCCGAAATGATCACCCTCAAGCACGGCGACACCACGATCAAGATGCCCGCCGCATCGCTGGCAAAACTGGCCGTGGCAAGCGTATTCGCTCAGGTGCTACCACCCGCCGCCAATGTGCAGCCGGCGCACCTACATTCAGTCCCCGGGCTTGGATCGGTCTGGCCGGGCCAAGGAGGCTTCAACGGCGGATTGGTAGCAGCGCGTGGGGATGTTCCGGAGCACTACCTGATCATTGCCGCGAAAGACGTTGGCGATCGCGAGTGGGGTCCCCGAGGCGTTGAGGTCAAAGGCCTCAGCAAGACTGATGGCTACACCAACACCCAAGTGCTGATAGGCAACGACGACGAGAGCAAGCACCCGGCTGCCGATGCCTGCGCCGAGTATCAAGCAGATGGGAACCATGACTTCTACTTGCCTGCCGCCGCTGAGCTGTACCACTGCTGGCTGAGCGTGCCTGAGCTGTTCGCTAAAGACGCCTGGTACTGGTCGAGCACGCAGCGCTCCGCCAACTTCGCATTCAGCATGTACTTCGTTGATGGCTATCAGAGCAACTGCGGCAAGAACGGCGAGCTCCGTGTCCGCCCCGTCCGCAGATTGTTTATTTAATCCTTCAATAATTCGTTCTTGATCCGGCACCGGGGCGCATAAGCGCCTTTTTTGTTGCCTTCGAAAAGAGGAAAGACCATGTCCGCAACAGCTCAAGCATTGCCTGCAGTCACCACCCCGGCAATCGGCCAAGCCTTCGGTGGCGGCTTTGTCACGGGGGTCACCGTCGAGAACGGTCGCCGCTATCTGAACATCACCGCCAGTGCTGATCACGAACTCAAAGGAGCCTGGGGTGCCCGCGGCGTGATCATTGAAGGTGTCGGCAGCTTTACCGATAGCCGCAGCAACACCGAATCAATGGCCGCTGCTGGTAGCGAACTGGCACAGAAGGTGCTGGCCCTTGAGATTGACGGCTTCACTGATTGGGCCATTCCAGCCCGTGACGTACAGGAGCTGCAGTATCGCCACCTCAAGCCAACTACCGAGGGAAACTATTGCTGGGGTCGTGATGGCGACAACCCCAACAGTCTGCCTATCGGTCAGCTGTACACAGCAGAGTTTCCGGGCCAGACGGCACTCCCGGCATTCCAGGACGATGGCGAAGAAGCCTTCAGCGGCTCATGGTACTGGTCGAGCACGCAGCGCTCCGCCAGCCTCGCATTCAGCATGTACTTCGGTGATGGCCTTCAGGACAGCCACGTCAAGTTCAGCGAGCTCCGTGTCCGCCCCGTCCGCAGAGAGCTGATCATTGATTAATTCGCTTATTTAATCCGGCCGCTTGCGGCCGGCTGCTGTTAGGAATCGCTGCCCATGGCAATGCACACGGACTTGAAGATATACAAGGTGTCGATGGACTTGCTCAGCCTCGCAACCAGCCTCACCCGCAACATCCCGCGAGACTTAAAGCTGTCCCTCAGCAAGCGTGTAATCGATGAGTGCATCGATGTATTGATGCTGATTGCCCGAGCCAACGCGTCCAAGGACAAGCACCCGCACCTGACCTTGCTGGTCGAGAAGGTCCAGGTGATTGAGTTCCTGATGCGATTATTCAAAGAGAATCGCTTTATCAGCATTCCTCAGCACGCTAAGGCCATCGAGGTGACCACTTCGATTGGCAAGCAAGCCAACGCTTGGAAACGCTACACCCCAACCGCGCCCGCCACCTGAGAGTTACGGCTTTCAGGTCTGAGCGATTTTGAATCTGGTCGTGCCGCTGACCTTAGGGTCACCGCCATGCGCATCAGAGATACCGACGGTCTAAAGCGTCCGTGCAGGTCTCGCGCAGTTTCCTCGCTGATCGGCACTGCCTTCGGCTTGGCGACGTAGATAGCACGATAGGTCGCAGCGCTCCGCCAACAACGCATTCAACATGAACTTCGATGATGGCAATCAGAACAACAACGACAAGAACAACGAGCTCCGTGTCCGCCCCGTCCGCAGATTCGACTGTTGGTCCCTACCAGTTTCAGGATCTGGTGCAGGCCTATTACGATTGTCGGCGCTCGAAGCGAAACAGCGACAGCGCTCTGGCTTTCGAAATGAACCTGGAACAGAACCTGATCCAGCTACACGACGACCTGATGTCTGGCACTTACCAGCCAGGCCGCTCGATATGCTTTGTGGTAACCCGCCCGAAAGCCCGCGAAGTATGGGCAGCAGCCTTCCGGGATCGGGTCGTCCACCACCTGCTGTACAACCATGTGGCCCCGCGCTTCTATGCCAGCTTCATAGCCGACAGCTGCGCCTGCATCCCGGGCCGAGGCACGCTGTACGCGGCAAAGCGTCTTGAATCGAAGATCAGGAGCGCTAGTGAGAACTGGTCGAAGCCAATCTTTTATCTCAAGTGCGACTTGGCCAACTTCTTCGTAGCGATCGATAAGCAGGTGCTGCGCCGGCAACTGGCCGCGAAGATCGCCGAACCATGGTGGCTAGCGCTTGCTGAGCAGATCCTGATGCACGACCCGCGCGAGAACTTCGAAACCAGAAGCCCGCGACACCTGTTTGACCTGGTACCGCAACACAAGCGGCTCGCGGCTCAGCCTTCTCACCTCGGGCTACCCATCGGCAACCTGTCCTCACAGTTCTTCGCCAACGTCTATCTGGACGCGCTGGATCAATTCGCCAAGCACCGCCTGAGGGCCAAGCATTACATCCGCTACGTCGATGACTTTGTGTTCTTGCATGAGTCACCACAGCAACTCAATGCCTGGCACGCAGAGGTCGAAGTATTCCTACAAACGCTGGGTGCACGACTAAACCCTACCAAAACGATCCTGCAGCCAGTTGATCGCGGTGTCGACTTCGTAGGGCATGTGATCAAGCCGTGGCGGCGCACCACCCGTAAGCGGGCTCTGAGCCAGGCGCTCAAGCGAACGGCCGCAGCGCCCGCTGAGGATCTGCGCGAGACAGCCAACAGTTACTTCGGGCTGCTCAGCCAGGCCAGCCACAGCGAGAAAGACCGTGCAGCACTAGGCCGGGTCGTGCTCAGGCGCGGCAATAGTGTCAATGCAGCGCTGACCAAAACTTATCGAAAGCGTTGATCGGCTGACTTTGGCAAAGGCTTGGAGAGCTCATCCCGCCACTGCGCAAGCGCTGCAATCAGCCGGAGCCCTTCAGAAGCCTCGGACTCAAGCATGTCATCTGGAAGGCTTAACAGTCGAACTACCTCCTCGCCAATTATCCGGATCGCAGCAACATCGGTTTTCGTACTCATCGCACCCACCCGTGGTTATCACCAAGGGCTAATTAATACCCCTGCTTTGAAAATCACGCTATCGCATGGAGAAAGAATGAACCGAAAAGCAATTTCTCTTTCTCGGGTCGCCGTGGTCAATGGCCTGCAATGGCAGCTCTACCCTGTCGACTTCAAAACCGAAGAAGGCACCTTCAGTGTTTACCTCTACGCAATCAACCGCGAACACGCAGCGGCGATCCTGCTGGAGCTGAAAGAAACCGCCGTCCTGCGCGACGGAGATCTGGCGGGCATCACCCGCAACGACTAATCCCGAGGCAATCCAATGAACTCAATCGCACAGCGGGCGCTTGATCGTGCCCGAGAAATACCCGCAGCGACTCTGATCGTCCCTGCAGCGAGCTCCCCGCCGGTACCCGAACTCGTTATCACCGGACCCATCAACCGCGTAATGGAGTTGGAAGGCAGGAGTTACGCCGTCGACGTAGTTAGGTCGCTTGGATCATCGATTCGTAACCCCCTTGTGGTGGCCAGCACTATCCGCAATCTGACCATGACCGCTACGGGCCAGCCATCAAGTCATGCCAGCGGGATTAAGCAGGTCATTGATCTCCTGAAGGAGGCTACATGACCGCCCTCCGACGAACAGTTCAGATACGCGGCGCGCCCATGGGGCAGCTCGACCTACAAACGATCTGTGACAAATGCAATAAGTCACGTGCCCACGGCAACCACACCAAATGCAGCAAGTTGCGCCAGGCCGAAGCGGTTGAGCGGCGCGCACGGGAGAAGCTATGAGAGAGGGAGCAGGGTTTTCCGTATTTGAGGCCGTATGCGAGACAAGACCCGCTGCCCGGGCGGAAACATATTCTCGCCGAGTGAATCCGTAGGGATCGGAGGTTAATCCGCTTCGGAAAGTTGACTATCAATCCACCGTTCCGCTGCAGCTATCGCCTCTTCAACAGCAGAATGATAATCCGCCCATGGCCCTACTAATTCGGCCGCAATCTCACCCATGCCATTTATTGCTCCTGCCTGGATGACCTTAGCGGATTCAGGCGCCAGATTGTTTGGACGCGCCCAATCAAACTTGAGAAATATCGTATGACCCCGGTACACATGAGTAATCGGTATATCTAGATTGTGAGACACGCCCCCCTCCTGTTAACAATTCACCGAGCACCTGTTGTACGCCCATCCAAACGATATAGGTATCAAGGCCTAAGGCCACCGCCCCCACCTCCAAAAAACTCAAGCCCACCGCTATAGCGGAAAGGACGAAGTCATGCCTGAAATTAAGTGTCATCACGGGTGCTCAATGAGCGTCGGCACGGACCAGTGGGTCGCAACCCTCACCATAGACCAAATGCGTTACGCCTGCGAAACAATGGGCGAAAAGATCAAAGCTATCGAAGAAGCACCCAAACGCACGGTGTGGCGGGTATGTCGAGGCGGTCTTTGCGAGGCCAACTACCGTGAAGATGAATACGAAAAAGCAGCAGACCACCTACTTCGAATTTTCAAAGAGCGGTTCATGTCCGAAGCTGCTGACTGGATTGAGAAGCCACGTGGCTACCTCAACTTCGAGCGAGATCTGCCCCATATAACACCTGAGCGTGTTTCACAGATCGAGTACGACACCGAATGGTTCCCCGCTAAAACCTAATCAACCTTCTGCTGCGCAGCGCGGCGGCATGGAAACAGCTATGTCAAATCGAAGCTCGGCGCAGGTCGCGCCTACCCCTCCAAGGTTCCTCCGTGCAATGGACGCACCAGGTTATCTCGGCATGTGCCGGGATGAGTTCAACAAAACAGTGCGCCCGAATGTGAGCGAATTCCCGATCGGAAAACAAGGCGTTGGCTTTGATCGAATTGAGCTCGATGCTTGGGCTGATGCGTACGTTGAGCGCAAGTCGATTGAAAAAGCAGCCAATCAGGACAACAATCGGCCTCGCAGCGAGCGCCTACAAGGATTAGATCCATGGCGCGAAAGACAATCACCGGCATCTACAAAAAAGGCGGCATCTGGCAAATCGATAAGGTCTTCCGGGGCCAGCGATTTCGCGAAAGCACTGAAACTAGTGACAGGGAAGAAGCCGAGCAGTACCTGATTCACAGGCTAGAGCAGCTGCGGCAGGAAAAGGTGTATGGCGTTAGGCAAGTCAGAACCTTTTCCCATGCAGCTGCACGCTTTCTCATAGAGTTTCAAGATCAACCCTCTATCAAGTTGTCAGCGCATCACCTATCACAACTGATCGAGTTCATTGGAGAAGTGCCGCTCACCCACATTGATGACCAGGCGCTTGCGCCCTTCATCAACGATCGGCTTGCAACGAAAAAGCTGGACAATGGAACAGTGAAGAAAGGGGTTGCAAACAGAACGGTCAACATCTCAATAGAGCGCGTGGTAAGGGTTTTAACGCTTTGTGCGCGCAAGTGGCGAGATGACGAGATGAGGCCGTGGCTTGATAGCGTGCCAATGCTCACAAAGCTGGAAGAGAAGAAGTCGAGCCGTAAGCCCTACCCCATGTCATGGGAAGAGCAGTCGATTCTTTTTGGAGAGTTGCCTGCCCACTTGCAGGCGATGGCCTTGTTCAAGGTGAACACAGGTTGTCGCGAGCAAGAGGTCTGCAAGCTGAAGTGGGATTGGGAGATTGCGGTACCGGAACTGGGCGCCAGTGTGTTTCTGATACCCGCCGATTTTGGCGGGCGAAATGAACGCTCGGGCGTGAAGAACGGCGATGAGCGCTTAGTAGTGCTCAACAACGTGGCCAAGTCGATCATTGATAAGCAGCGCGGTATCAGCAAGGAATGGGTATTTCCTTACAACGGTACCGCAATGCATCGCATGAATGACTCGGCTTGGAAGAAAGCGCGAGTGAGAGCGGCGAAACTCTGGCAGGAGAAAAACCTTCGCCCCGCTCACCCTGGCTACTTGTCTATCCGGATTCACGATTTGAAGCACACGTTTGGTCGACGACTGCGAGCAGCAGGTGTAACCGAGGAAGACCGAAAGGCATTGCTTGGACACAAGAACGGCAGCATCACCAGTCACTACTCCGGCGCCGAACTGGGGCAACTGATTGAGGCTGCAAATATGGTATCAGCAACCGACTCACGAGGTCCGGTTCTGACAATCTTGAAGAGGAGGCAGGGATGAAAAGCGGAAAAGCCCCGAAAATCTCCCGAAAATGAAAAAGGCCAATGTGGGGGACATTGGCCTAAGTCATTGAAAAATATGGTCGGGACGGAGTGATTCGAACACTCGACCCCTAGCACCCCATGCTAGTGCGCTACCGGACTGCGCTACGCCCCGACTAGGCGTTACATCTGTGTTGCGTGTTGCTAGAACGTCGAGAAATATACCTTAAGCTTTTGAAATACGAAAGTATTTTAAATGCAGGTTTATTTGCGAAGTACCAGTAAAACGTCTTCCAATTCGGAGATCGTTTGGCGGATCAGTTGTTTGTATTGCGTGGTGTCGTCTTTGGCTTCATCGCCTGACAGACGCAGACGAGCGCCGCCGATGGTGAAACCTTGGTCGTACAGCAGCGCGCGAATTTGCCGGATCATCAGCACGTCCTGGCGCTGATAATACCGGCGGTTTCCGCGACGCTTTACGGGGTTGAGTTGAGGAAACTCTTGCTCCCAATAGCGCAGCACATGCGGTTTTACCGCACAGAGCTCGCTAACTTCGCCAATGGCGAAGTAGCGTTTGCCTGGGATCGGCGGGAGCTCGTCGTTATGACTTGGTTCCAGCATAGGCCTCTACTCGGGCTTTCAACTTCTGCCCTGGACGAAAGGTGACCACACGGCGAGCCGTGATCGGGATTTCCTCTCCCGTTTTCGGATTGCGGCCAGGCCGCTGTCGCTTGTCACGCAAGTCAAAATTGCCAAAACCTGACAATTTGACCTGTTCATTGTCTTCAAGAGCGTGCCTGATTTCTTCGAAAAACAGCTCAACCAATTCTTTGGCTTCGCGTTTATTCAGGCCCAGCTCTTCATAAAGACGTTCCGCCATTTCAGCTTTCGTCAGAGCCCCCATACGTCACTTCCTTAACGTGGCGTTCAACCTGTTTTCGAGCGAGGTGAGGATATTTTGTGTCGTGGTGTTCACCTCATCGTCATTAAGAGTGCGCGATGGATGCTGCCAGGTCAAGCCAACTGCAAGGCTTTTTCTAAGCGGATCAATACCTTTACCCTGGTAAACGTCAAATAGCCTTAGGTCTGTGAGCCATTCGCCTGCATTTTCACGGATTACATTCAGCACGTCGCTGGCTGCAACTTCACGATCGGCCAACAGCGCCAGGTCACGACGGACTTCCGGGAAACGCGACAGTTCGTGGAATTTAGGCATTTTGCCCGAAGCCACGTCTGCCAATACCAGCTCAAACAGGAACACTGGACGATCCAGGCCCAAGGTTTTAGCCAGCTCAGGGTGGATCGCACCGACGTAGCCTACTTCACGGCCATCGCGCTCAATGCGAGCGGTTTGACCAGGGTGCAGAGCTGGATGGCTACCCACCACGAATGTGAAGTCATCAAGCGCGCCAGCAAAACCCAGCACAGCCTCTACGTCAGCCTTGACGTCAAAGAAGTCGACTACATCGCGACCTTGCGCCCAGCCTTCCGGCAGACGGGTACCGCATACAACGCCAGCCAGCATCGGCTCTTGTTTCAAGCCTTCCAGCTGCCCTACAAACCGCAGGCCACTTTCGAAAAGACGAACGCGGTCTTGCTGACGATTGAGGTTGTGCTGCAAGGACTTAACCAGGCCCGGCCACAGGGAAGCACGCATGGCCGCCATGTCGTTGGAGATCGGATTGGCCAGCAACAGAGGCTCAACACCCGGGCTGAACAATTCGAACTGCTTCGGATCGATAAAACTGTAAGTAATTGCTTCCTGATAGCCGCGCGCGACTAACAGACGACGCAATTCTGGCAGTTCGCTACGCGCTTCAGCTTTCGCTTGTGGCGCAAGGCGAGCTTGCGGATAACGAACCGGAAGACGGTTGTAACCATAAAGACGGGCCAGCTCTTCGATCAAATCAACTTCAAGGCTGATATCGAAACGATGGCTTGGCACTTCTACGCGCCACTGCCCTGCCCCGTCGGCGGAGATGGTCAGGCCCAAAGCGCTGAGCAAACGCTCGACTTCAGCAGAGTCCATTTCCAGACCCAGCATTTGGGTGATACGCGCAGCACGCAGGGTGATCGGCGCAATGGATGGCAGGTATTGCTCGTTGACGGTTTCAACGATTGGACCCGCTTCACCGCCGGTGATTTCCAACAGCAAGCCTGTGGCCCGCTCCATCGCTTCACGTGCCAGTTTCCAGTCCACGCCACGCTCGTAACGATGCGAAGCGTCAGTGTGCAAACCGTAAGAACGCGCTTTGCCTGCAACAGCAATTTGATCGAAAAATGCGCTTTCGAGGAACACGTCGCGGGTCGTTGCCGACACACCACTGTGTTCACCGCCCATGACACCGGCAATTGCCAATGCGCGGGAGTGATCGGCGATCACCAGCGTATCGCTACGCAGGGCGACTTCCTGACCATCAAGCAGAACCAGCTTCTCGCCTTCTTCTGCCATGCGTACGCGAATACCGCCATTGATCTCGGCGAGATCGAATGCGTGCAACGGTTGACCAAGCTCCAGCATCACGTAGTTGGTGATATCGACAGCAGCGTCGATGCTACGCACGTCCGCACGACGCAGGCGCTCAACCATCCACAGCGGCGTAGGACGGGACAGATCAACGTTACGGATGACACGCCCCAGATAACGCGGGCAGGCAGCAGGCGCAAGCACTTCAACAGGGCGGACTTCATCGTGCACGGCTGCAACAGCAGCGACCACAGGACGTTTCACCTCGGCTGCGTACAGCGCACCCACTTCCCGAGCCAGGCCCGCCAGCGACAGGCAGTCACCGCGGTTAGGGGTCAGGTCAACTTCAATGCTGGCGTCTTCCAGGTCCAGATAGACGCGAAAATCCTCGCCTACCGGCGCATCGGCCGGCAATTCCATCAAGCCGTCATTGCCTTCGCCAACCTGCAACTCAGCTTGCGAGCACAGCATGCCGTTGGACTCAACGCCCCGCAGCTTGGCTTTCTTGATTTTGAAATCGCCTGGCAGTTCGGCACCGATCATGGCGAACGGGATCTTCAGACCCGGGCGCACATTGGGAGCACCGCACACAACCTGAAACGTCTCGGCGCCATTGCTGACCTGGCACACGCGCAATTTATCGGCGTCCGGGTGCTGTTCGGTGCTGAGCACCTCACCCACGACAACGCCACTGAAAACACCGGCGGCCGGCGTAACGCTATCGACCTCAAGACCGGCCATCGACAAACGAGCAACCAGCTCGTCGCGACCTACCTGCGGGTTAACCCAACCACGCAGCCATTGTTCACTGAATTTCATCCTGCTCTCCTAAGAATTCGTTACGACTAGCGAAATTGCGCGAGGAACCGCAAGTCGTTATCGAAGAACAGACGCAAGTCGTTCACGCCGTAACGCAGCATGGCCAGACGCTCAACGCCCATGCCGAAAGCAAAGCCCGAAAACTCTTCCGGGTCGATTCCAGACATGCGCAACACGTTTGGATGCACCATGCCGCAGCCCATGACTTCAAGCCAGCCGGTCTGTTTGCAGACACGGCAGCCCTTGCCGCTGCACATCACACATTCCATATCCACTTCGGCCGAAGGCTCAGTGAACGGGAAGTACGACGGACGGAAGCGCACGGCCAATTCTTTTTCGAAGAAGACCCGCAGGAACTCTTCGATGGTCCCTTTAAGGTCCGCAAAGTTGATATCGCGATCAACCAGCAGGCCTTCGACCTGATGGAACATCGGAGAGTGAGTGATATCGGAGTCGCTACGGTACACACGGCCTGGGCAGACGATGCGAATCGGCGGCTGCTGCGACTCCATGGTGCGGACCTGTACCGGCGAGGTATGGGTGCGCAACAACATGTTCGCGTTGAAATAAAAGGTGTCATGCATCGACCGGGCCGGGTGATGGCCTGGGATGTTGAGCGCCTCGAAGTTGTGATAGTCGTCTTCGACCTCAGGGCCCTCGGCAATGCCGTAGCCAATGTGGGTGAAGAACTGTTCGATACGTTCCAGAGTCCGGGTAACCGGATGCAGACCGCCGGAGGTCTGGCCACGGCCAGGCAGGGTCACATCAATAGACTCGGCAGACAGTTTGGCGGCCAGTTCAGCCTCCTCAAACAGTGCCTTGCGCGTATTGAGAACCTCTGTGACACGTTCCTTGGCAACGTTGATCAGGGCCCCCACTTGCGGGCGCTCTTCTGCCGGCAAATTCCCCAGGGTCTTCATCACCTGAGTCAATTCACCTTTTTTGCCAAGGTATTGAACCCGGATTTGCTCCAGGGCATTGATATCTTCAGCGCTTTGCACAGCCTCTAGTGCTTGAGAGACCAGCGCATCCAGGTTTTCCATGTACAGACTCCAGATACAAAATAGGGGAAGAGCTTGAAGGCTCTTCCCCTATTTAAGACGTTTAGCGCTTGCGCCCACACAGTGAGCGCAAGAACTGTCGGGGGTACTTAAGCCAAGGTGGCTTTAGCTTTCTCGACAATCGCAGCAAACGCCGCTTTTTCGTTCACTGCCAGATCAGACAGAACCTTACGGTCGATCTCGATGGAAGCTTTTTTCAGGCCAGCGATCAGACGGCTGTAAGACAGACCGTTGATACGAGCACCAGCGTTGATACGAGCGATCCACAGAGCGCGGAACTGACGTTTTTTCTGACGACGGTCACGGTAGGCGTATTGGCCTGCCTTGATTACCGCTTGCTTGGCAACACGGAATACGCGCGAACGTGCACCATAGTAGCCTTTAGCAAGTTTCAGAATTTTTTTGTGACGTTTACGGGCAATGACGCCACGCTTTACACGAGCCATGAGTTACTTCCTCTAGTCTTGATCCAAAAATTAACGAAGGCGCAGCATGCGCTCGACTTTTGCCACGTCAGACGGATGCAGCAAGCTGCTACCGCGCAGTTGACGCTTACGCTTGGTCGACATTTTGGTCAGGATGTGGCTCTTGAAAGCGTGCTTGTGCTTGATACCGTTTGCAGTTTTCAGAAACCGCTTAGCAGCACCACTTTTAGTCTTCATCTTTGGCATGTTCGGATACTCCGCATTCAGTTGATAAACATAACCGCAAGGCCTGCCGTGCCCTGGTGGTTACTTCTTCTTTTTCGGGGCGATGACCATAATCAGCTGGCGTCCTTCCATCTTAGGATGCTGTTCGACGGTCCCGTATTCGGCAAGGTCAGCTTCAACCCGCTTCAACAGTTCCATACCCAGCTCCTGGTGGGCCATCTCACGGCCGCGGAATCGTAATGACACCTTGGCCCTGTCCCCATCACTCAGGAAACGTACCAGGTTGCGCAGTTTTACCTGGTAATCCCCTTCCTCCGTCCCTGGACGAAACTTGATTTCTTTTACTTGAATCTGCTTCTGGTTCTTCTTCGCCGCAGCAATCTGCTTCTTCTTCTCGAAGATCGACTTGCCGTAGTCCATCACCCGGCAAACAGGCGGGACTGCGTCCGCTGAGATTTCTACCAGGTCCAGCTTGGACTCTTCAGCGATACGAAGCGCTTCATCAATCGAGACGATGCCAATCTGCTCGCCGTCAGCGCCAATTAACCGAACCTCGCGTGCCGAGATATTCTCGTTGATCGGGGCTTTCGGTGCAGCTCGTTTATCTTGTCTCATTTCACGCTTAATAATAATTACTCCGAATCTGGGCGACCACGCCGGGAAACCGCTTGCGCGAGGAACTCAGCGAACTGGGCGACGGGCATCGAGCCCAGGTCAGCACCTTCACGAGTACGCACAGCGACAGTCTGCATCTCGACTTCCCGATCTCCGATAACCAAAAGATAGGGAACCTTGAGCAAAGTATGCTCGCGGATTTTAAAGCCGATCTTTTCATTTCTCAAGTCAGACTTGGCACGAAATCCGCTCTGATTGAGAGTTTTTTCAACTTCGGCGGCAAATTCTGCCTGTTTATCAGTGATATTCATGATCACTGCCTGAGTTGGCGCTAGCCACGCAGGGAACGCACCTTCGTAATGCTCGATCAAAATACCGACAAAGCGTTCGAACGATCCGAGGATCGCGCGGTGCAGCATAACGGGATGCTTGCGACTGTTGTCTTCGGACACATATTCAGCGCCAAGACGGATCGGCAGGTTGAAATCGAGCTGTAAGGTACCACACTGCCAGACACGACCGAGACAATCTTTTAGCGAGAACTCGATCTTCGGACCGTAGAATGCACCTTCACCCGGCTGCAGATCATACGCCAGACCCGCGCTATCAAGCGCTGAAGCCAATGCACTTTCAGCCCGATCCCACAGCTCGTCGGAACCTACGCGCTTCTCAGGGCGAGTCGACAGCTTGAGCTCGATGTCTTTAAAGCCGAAGTCTGCGTACACATCCAGAGTCAGCTTGATAAAAGCGGCGGACTCGGCCTGCATCTGCTCTTCAGTGCAGAAAATATGCGCATCATCCTGAGTAAACGCACGAACACGCATGATGCCGTGCAAGGCACCCGACGGCTCGTTACGGTGGCAAGCACCGAACTCAGCCAGACGCAGTGGCAACTCACGGTAGCTCTTCAGCCCCTGGTTGAACACTTGCACGTGGCAAGGGCAGTTCATCGGCTTGATCGCGTAGTCGCGGCTTTCCGACTCAGTGGTGAACATGTTTTCAGCGTAGTTGGCCCAGTGACCGGACTTTTCCCACAGACTGCGATCCACTACCTGAGGAGTCTTGATCTCAAGGTAACCATTGTCGCGCTGTACTTTGCGCATGTACTGCTCAAGTACTTGATACAGCGTCCAGCCATTCGGGTGCCAGAACACCATGCCCGGCGCTTCTTCTTGAGTGTGGAACAAGCCCAGACGCTTACCGATTTTACGGTGATCGCGCTTTTCGGCTTCTTCAATACGCAGAACGTAAGCAGCCAGCTGTTTTTTGTCGGCCCAGGCCGTGCCATAAATACGCTGCAGCTGCTCGTTTTTGGCATCGCCACGCCAGTAGGCGCCCGACAGCTTGGTCAATTTGAACGATTTCAGAAAACGCGTATTCGGGACATGAGGTCCGCGACACATATCAACGTATTCTTCATGGAAGTACAGACCCATGGCCTGTTCGTTCGGCATGTCTTCAATCAGACGCAGCTTGTAGTCTTCGCCGCGCTCGGCAAACAACTCGATCACTTCAGCACGCGGCGTCACTTTCTTGATAACGTCGTAATCTTTTTCGATCAACTGCTGCATGCGCTGCTCGATAGCCGCCATGTCATCCGGAGTGAACGGACGCTCAAAGGCGATATCGTAGTAAAAACCTTCGTCAATAACAGGACCGATCACCATTTTGGCGGTCGGGTACAACTGCTTGACTGCGTGGCCGACCAAGTGAGCGCAAGAGTGACGAATGATCTCCAGCCCCTCTTCATCCTTGGGCGTAATGATTTGCAAGGTGGAGTCATGTTCGATCAGGTCGCAGGCATCAACCAGCTTGCCGTTGACTTTGCCGGCCACAGTGGCCTTGGCCAAGCCTGCACCAATGGAAGCAGCGACCTCGGACACAGAGACCGGATGATCGAATGAACGTTGACTGCCGTCGGGAAGAGTAATAGTTGGCATGGCGCCTCCTCTCCTAGTGGTGACCCCTACCAAAGGTCACGTGGGTTGGGATGAGCCAGTACGCGATTCGGTGGTGTACCTGCCTCACAGTGGCAGGAGCCTTGCGGCCAACCGGAAACCGAACCAGAGTGACTGGAATTCAAATGAAAAGTTTATGGCGTTGTCGGGCGGCCCAAGAGCTCACCCTCACACAAATCAGCCAAGGGCGGCATGCTAACACAGATGCCTGAGCCTCGCCCCTCCCTCTTTTTTTACGTAAAAAACAGCCAGCGGATTTTGCGAAATGATGAACTTGAGCTTAATTAGTGCCTCAGATAGTGAGTGACACCATTTCAGATTCAACGATCGCAAGGAGCATCACATGCGCATGACTCATCTTTTGGCTTTCGCCGCACCACTGGCACTGTTGTTGCCACTGAGCGCCCAGGCTGCCTGGCCCAAAGACTTGAAAGCTCAATACACGGCCCAGTGCGTGCCCGCAGCTGCAAAAACCATCGGCGACAAGGCTGCCAAAGCGCACTGCGCATGTGGCGCCGACAAAATCGAAAAGAACTTCACCACGGCTCAAATCAAAGAACTGATGAGCCCGGAAGGCGCAAAAAACCCCCAACTGCAGCAGGACGCCTTGAATGCAATCGCGCAGTGCAAAGCACGCCCTCAACCCAAGAAATAGGGTTTAGCAAGGCAACAAACAAGGTGAAAACGGCCCAAATGCAGTTTTGAACTAAAAAATACGCCTCATTAGTTGCTTTTTTTTAAGTCCGTTTTCGCCCTGAAAGCCCCATAAAACGGGGCCCCAAGGCTTTTTTAGCGCCAGACAAAAGCTAACAATGCTGCAAACTACAGCTCAGGGGGGGTCCCAAAGCGCACATTTCGACTATGATAGCCAAGTGTGCCCAGTTGGCCTGAGCAGCACAGTACTACTGAAAATATAAGTTTCTTGGAGATACACCATGTCTAATCGCCAAACCGGCACCGTAAAATGGTTCAACGATGAAAAAGGCTTCGGCTTCATCACTCCTCAAGGTGGCGGTGACGACCTGTTCGTACACTTCAAAGCTATCGAAAGCGACGGTTTCAAAAGCCTGAAAGAAGGCCAAACCGTTTCCTTCGTGGCTGAGAAAGGCCAAAAGGGTATGCAAGCTGCACAGGTTCGTCCGGAGTAAATCTCCCGCGAACTAAAAAACCCCGTCCATGTGACGGGGTTTTTTATGCCTGAAACTCGGCTACATGCCTTTAGCCGCAGTTAACGCGAGTAATGACAGCGTTGTCATCGGCATTCAGGTTCAAACGATCAGAACGGTACTCAAGGGTGATCATGTCGTGAGGCGACAAGATCCGTGCAGTCTGCGCGCCAGCCTTGATACGGGCTTGCTCCAGCAGGGCTGCAGAGGCTTTTTGGCCAATCGCAAAATCGGCAGCTTTGGCATCGCAACGCGTATGCCCAGTGTCAGCAACAGGCTCTTTCACAGCATCGTGCGTGCTGCTGCACCCAGACAGCACTGCGACTGCCAACAATGAACCCAATGATGCTAGCTTCCAGGACATGAAGCCTCCTTAAGATAAATAGTCAGAACCCTTGCGACAGCGTTTGCGCATATAGGTTGCATGTGGACTGATAGCATTTTCAGATCAGGCCTACAGTCGCAAGAGTTTGCCCGACTGGATTACAACCGCACACGCCTAATCGTGACGAAATATGTACAACCCATAAACTGTCATCATTCAGGCATAACCGCCGTCGCAATAGGCAAAGACGGATAGGTCAGCAGCGAGCGACATGAATAATTTCACCATTCTGATCGTCTCGAGATGACATTTTGCTAAAATCGCGTTTTTGAAACCCCTCATGAGATACCCATGACAACAGTCAGCATCGATGCAGATATCAAAGCCAAGTGGCCGCAAGGGCAATGCTCTTATAGCCCAGGCAGCCCGGAAGAGCTGGCCATCATCGGCATTGATCTTCTAGTCAAAGAGCTGGGCACAGAGGCTGCAAGAGCGTTTGTTAGCCAAGTGTTTGAAAAATACAAACCTGCTGACAGCCCAAAATCAATCTGAGCTCCCCCTCCTCGCGCCCTCCAAAAGCATCGCCAAACTCCGTTTTGGTAGATCGCCACTCTGCATTTCAAAACACTGTAAGCAGTCGAATCCCCGAACAGACAACACCTCGAATGTTCGGGATTCCGTCACTGCGCATAAAACCAAATAAAAATTTCAAAATATCTCCTTACAAAACAACAGGTTACAAAAATACAAATTGGCACTGATAGTGGCATGGAGTGTGCTGCCCTTCCATCGGCTCATGCCTTTGCAATGACGTGCGCCGCGCCAATCTGCGCGCTTACTAATAAGAGAGAGAACAATGAAAACAGCAGTCTTGAAATCAATTATTCCGGGCGCCCTGGCCCTTCTTCTGGCCATGCCGGCAGCTCAGGCTCAAGAAGCCGCCGCCAAACCTAACGTGGTCATTCTGGCAACCGGCGGCACCATTGCAGGCGCAGGCGCCAGCGCAGCCAACAGCGCAACTTACACCGCAGCCAAAGTGGGCATCGACCAACTGATTGCGGGTGTTCCTGAGTTGAGCCAATTGGCAAACGTGCGTGGCGAGCAAGTCATGCAAATTGCCTCCGAAAGCATCACCAACGACAACTTGCTGCAATTGGGGCGCCGGGTTGCCGAGCTGGCAGACAGCAAAGATGTCGACGGAATTGTGATCACCCACGGCACCGACACCCTGGAAGAGACTGCCTACTTCCTCAACCTGGTTGAAAAAACCGACAAGCCAATTATCGTCGTTGGCTCCATGCGCCCAGGCACTGCAATGTCCGCTGACGGCATGCTCAACCTGTACAACGCGGTAGCGGTAGCCGGCAGCAAAGAAGCTCGCGGCAAAGGCGTACTGGTGACCATGAACGATGAAATCCAGTCGGGTCGTGATGTCAGCAAGATGATGAACATCAAGACTGAAGCATTCAAAAGCCCTTGGGGCCCACTGGGCATGGTGGTTGAAGGCAAATCCTACTGGTTCCGCTTGCCCGCCAAGCGTCACACCATGGACTCTGAATTCGACATCAAAAACATCAAGTCCCTGCCTAATGTCGGCATCGCCTACTCCTACGGTAACGTAGACGACACCGCTTACAAAGCACTGGCACAAAACGGCGCCAAAGCGATCATTCACGTGGGCACCGGCAATGGCTCGGTATCGTCTCGCGTCGTCCCGACCTTGCAAGAACTGCGTAAAGATGGCGTGCAAATCATTCGTTCTTCCCACGTAAACAACGGCGGGTTCGTACTGCGCAACGCAGAACAGCCAGACGACAAATATGACTGGGTTGTCGCTCACGACCTTAACCCACAAAAAGCCCGCATCCTGGCCATGGTCGCCCTGACCAAAACCCAAGACAGCAAAGAGCTGCAGCGGATGTTCTGGGAATACTAAAAACCCGCGCCAAACGCCGCCCGGCGTTTGGCTTCCTACCACTCATTCGCCCGGATGAGTGGTCTATTTGCTTGATTCTCTTCTTGTTTTCGCACTAAACCGAAAAAACGCAGTCCCATCCCGGCAGCGCGAGCAGTGCAAACAGTTGCCAAATCTCTCGCAGTAAAATACTGTATGCGCATACAGCTAACCAAGGATTGCATCATGGCTAAAAAAGGGGCGAAAGAGCCTACCCTTCCAAGTCCGTACGAAGTTTTCGGTATGCGCATACAAAAAATCATCAGCTCGCCTAAAGCCCAAAAAGACCGGATGGCGGTGCTTGAACGGCAAGAAGGTGACAACCCGGAGTTCTGGGAACGCTTGCTGGAAGAAATCTCCGAAAACGACAACGTCACCATCGCTCACCGTGATTGTGGCGGCGTGAATGTTTTCTGGACCGTATCTGAGGAAGACTGAGTCAATGAGGGTTCGTTTACTGGCATTTGCCAGCCTCTTTACTGTGTTAAGCGCACACGCCGCAGCCCCGCAAACATTCAACGAAGCTAAAAAGGTCGCCTGGAAGCTCTACGCCCCGCAATCAACCGAGTTTTATTGTGGCTGCAAATACACCGGCAACCGCGTCGACCTTAAAGGCTGTGGTTACGTCCCGCGTAAAAATGCCAACCGTGCAGCGCGCATTGAATGGGAACACATTGTTCCCGCCTGGCAAATTGGCCATCAGCGCCAATGCTGGCAAAACGGCGGACGAAAAAACTGCACCCGTAACGACCCGGTCTACAAAGTGGCAGAAGCCGATTTGCACAACCTGGTGCCGAGCATTGGCGAAGTTAACGGTGACCGCAACAACTTCAGTTTTGGTTGGCTGCCCGCACAATCCGGTCAATACGGCTCTTGCCTGACACAAGTCGATTTCAAAGCCAAAAAAGTCATGCCGCGCCCGTCCATACGCGGGATGATTGCGCGCACCTACTTCTATATGAGCAAGCACTACAACTTGCGCCTTTCCAATCAGGATCGGCAGCTGTATGAGGCCTGGAACAAGACCTACCCGGTGCAAGCCTGGGAACGCCAACGCAACCAGGCAGTGGCCTGCGTAATGGGCCGGGGCAACGAATTTGTCGGCCCGGTCAACCTCAAGGCCTGCGGCTAAAGTTGTTACATGCCCTTCAGACGCTGCTGGGCATGTAAAACGGACCGTTGTCCACTTTATGCCGATACGGCGCTGGGCACTTGCAGCACAGCGGGTTGCCGAGTGCCGTCAATGGTTTCGACCCAAAGGAACCCTTCGGCTTCGGTTGGTGGCTCAATCAGGCTGAAAACGCTTTTCAACGCCTCTACCGGCACCCTTTTGTCAGGCGCGCGACTGGCGTTGCGCAAGAGCGCTTGCTCAAGCGAGGCTTTAACGAAAATCGCAATCACCGGCACCCCGTGTTCACGGGCGATCGATAGCAATTTTTCTCGATGACGCCGAGCGGGCAATGCGGCGTCAAAGGCAATCGCACGATGGCCCAAGCGCCCCAAGTTTTGAGACATCCAATGGGATTTGCCCGCGCCCTGTACACCCATCACCAAATACACAAACACGCCCGCAGGCGCCTGCGCCAACTGCTTCGAGAGCCGTTCATAGGCATGCGCCCATGCTTCTTTATTACGTTCGGGGGTAAATTCACGCCCGAACGCGGTTTCGAGGTAGTCATCCGGGTTGATCACCTGGCTGTCGCCGGACACTTTAACTTTGGCGTGTTTTTGCAACTTGCGAACCGTTGGGTCATCGTCACGCGGGCCCAAATCTTCCCAGCCGTTACGCTGATAAAACAACCAAGCAGGCGTGTTGGTAGGGCTGGCCGACAAGCGCAACGAGGTGCACCCCAAAGCGCCCAGATACTTCCAGGCGTACGCTTCGAGCAGGGCGCCGAGCCCTCGCCCGCGGTATTGCGGTGTCAGATAGAACAAATTGACGTAGCCCACCGACTCAATGTTCGGCACCAGGCCCATCTCTATTTGCCCAATGATCTGCTCGCCATCCCACACATGGACGACTGATCCTGGCAATGCGGCCGCCTTCTCCTTTACCCACGTGACGTAAGACTCAACGCCCTTGCCATCTTCGCCATAAAAACGTTCAGCAGAGCCGAAGCCGCAGACAAAAGTGTCTGCTCTAAAGCGTATGCACGCTTCAAGGTGAGTATTTAAGTCCGCAGACCTGAATGTAAGTGCGCCAAAATCGCTGTGCTGCGTCATAAAGACTACCCCCTCTAAACATCAAAAACCGTCACACACGCGCCGCGCCCGTTCAAGCATACTGCCCCATCGCACACCAGCCGTGCCGCAACGCCTTCCTCTTTTAAGATCAATACCACAGTGAGCAGTCCAATGCGCCAGCGACCCTCCTCCCGATTACTGGTCATAAGCCCCGAGAATCGCGTACTCCTTTTCCGTTTCACCCATAAGACAGGCGCTTTGCAAGGTCAGGAATATTGGGCAACACCCGGCGGTGGAGTAGAGCCGGGAGAAACCTTTGAACAGGCCGCCATCCGCGAGCTGCAAGAGGAAGTCGGCATCGTCGCGGCCGATGTAGGCGCAGAGTGCGCACAACGGGTGTTTGAGATGCAACTGCCTGACGGCGCATGGGTGATGGCCGATGAACGCTTTTTTATCGTGCGCGTGGGCATCGAACAGGTCAGCGATGGCGGCTGGACCGCTCAAGAACGCGAGGTCATGACCCAGCATCGCTGGTGGTCTCGCCAAGACTTGCAACAGACATCTGCCCTGTTCTTCCCACAAGACCTGTTGTCGATACTGGGCTTGCACCTGCCCTGAACCGCTTTGCACCACCCGGTACTACAGGCCCCGTACGACACCTTCGGTCATCGCCCATGCCCGTGAAAATTTCATG
This sequence comes from Pseudomonas sp. FSL R10-0399, assembly GCF_009600165.1. NCBI lineage: Bacteria > Pseudomonadati > Pseudomonadota > Gammaproteobacteria > Pseudomonadales > Pseudomonadaceae > Pseudomonas > Pseudomonas sp. FSL R10-0399. The sequence goes on along the minus strand of NZ_WIWK01000035.1, from coordinate 3,982 downwards.
GAACTCCCGGGTTGCTGAACTGTCAGGCCTGAGCTATTACTCTCTGCATGATAAAACAAGCTCGATTTAACAAAAAACAACAGGTAGTCAATGAGCTCGTCCGCCAGATCGAAAGCGGGCTCATGGAAGACGGTTATGTCTTGCCCGGTGAAGAACAACTTGCTGAGGAACTGGGTGTCAGTCGCAGCACGCTGCATAAGGCGCTGATGGAGCTGGAGCGGCGTAAATACATCGCTCGACGCACTGCTGGAGGCTCGGTCGTGACCTTTGACGGTATCCCCCTCGATCAAAAAAAGGGTTGGGCGCAAGCCCTGGCCAGTACTGGCGCGCGTATCCATACCGAACAGCTCAAACTGGAGGCCGTAGAACGCCCGGACTTGAATCTTCAGTTTGGCTTGAGCCATTTCATTGTGCTGGAGCGCCGCCGTCGGCGCAGCGACGGGACAGCTATATCCCTGGAGCGCTCATTCATCCCCGCAATCGGCGGCCTTGAAGGTCTGCCCGGGGTCGGCATGATTGATGACTCACTCACCATTACCCTCGCCGCCTATGGCTTTATTGGCGATCACGGCGACCAGTGGATAGGCGCCGAACCCCTGAACGATGAAGACGCCTATTTGCTCGGCCGCCCGGCAGGTACGGTGTTTCTCAAAACGTTACGCACCACCTATGACCGCCATGGGCGACTGATGGAGCATGTCGAAAGCTGGCTTGATCCGACGCACTTTCGCATGCACCACTCCTTTGGAGCCCCCAATGAACTCGAATGATCGTGCGCTGGGTGCCTTTTATGGCCTGGCGCTGGGTGATGCCCTGGGCATGCCTACCCAGTCGTTCAGCCGCGCCCAGATCATCGCGCGCTTCGGGCAGATCACCGGGCTGGTAGACGCACCAGCGGACCAGCCGATCGCCCCCAACATGCCCAAAGGCTCAATCACCGACGACACCGAGCAAGCGATTCTGGTCGCCCAACTGCTGGTTGACGGTAATGGCGATATAGATCCAAACACCCTCGCGCAACGCCTGATCGCCTGGGAAGCCGTGATGCAGGCCAAAGGCTCTCAAGATTTACTGGGGCCCTCAACCAAGCGCGCAATCGAAATGATTCTGGCAGGCCACAGCCCTGAAGAATCAGGCCGCTATGGCACCACCAATGGCGCAGCGATGCGCATTGCCCCGGTCGGCATAGCCGCTGACATCAGCCAGCCAGACCTGTTCATCAAGGCGGTGGTACAAGCCTGCCAGGTCACTCACAACACCAGCCTGGGGATCGCCAGCGCAGCCGCTGTGGCAGCGGTAATCTCCAGCGGTCTCAACGGTAAAAAACTTGAGCATGCCCTCAATGCAGGGACAGAAATGGCCTACATCGCCGAACACCACGGCCACTGGGTCGCAGGTGGACGCATAGGGCCACGGATTCGCTGGGCCCGGCATGCCAGCCATGAGTGCAACCCGGACAACCTCGGTGACTTGCTGTACGACGTCATTGGCACTTCGGTCGCGTCACAAGAATCTGTAGTGGCCGCCTTTGCCCTTGCGCAACGGGTTGCCAGCGGTAGCCTCAGCAGCTTTAACGCCCTGTGCATCGCCGCCAGCATTGGCGGCGACACCGACACCATTGCCGGGATCCTCGGCGCGATGCTGGGTGCATGTGCCGGGCTGGAACAATGGCCGCAGGCGTTGATCCAGCAAGTCAAAGAGGTCAATAACCTGCAGCTGGAACCCTTGGTTGAACACTTACTGATACTGCGCAACACCTGAAAAACCGCGAAGGACCGCCCCACCCTCAGCGCTCACAGACAGCTGCGAGCGACTGTGTCCGAACGGCAAAATAGCACCAGGAGCAGCCCCCCATGAGCAACCCCAACGTCGGGCACAGCGCCGGGCAACTGGAAACCCGTGGCATAGAGCCCGTTCCCGAAAACGAATGCAATGGCAACCCGTTGCAACTGTTTTGGGTCTGGTTTGCGGCAAACATCAGCATTCTCGGTTTGCCATTGGGCGCCACGTTGGTGGCCTTCCACCAACTGGCCTTTTGGCAGGTGATCATTGTTGCGCTGATCGGCGCGGCAGGCTCATTTGCCGTGGTCGGCGTCATTTCCATTGCCGGGCGTAGAGGCCGTGCGCCAAGTCTGACGCTGTCACGCGCGATCTTCGGCGTGCGGGGCAATATTGGCCCTACGCTGGTTTCCCTGATTTCACGCTTAGGCTGGGAAACCGTCAACACCACCACCGCCGCTTACGTCCTGCTGGCGTTGTCGGCCATTGTGTTCGGCACCCCCACCGAGGCGACCCACGCCCCGCTGCTCACCCTGCTCTTTATCGCCATTTTTACCCTGCTGACCTTGTCGGTTTCGGGCTTGGGCCATGCCACATTACTGGTCATTCAGCAGTGGGCCACCTACCTGTTTGGCGCGCTTAACCTGCTGGTCGCGGGGTTTCTCTGCGCCACCATCAACTGGCAGGCCGTGTTCAGCGCCCCTTCGGCGCCGGTCAGCGCCATGATTATCGGTATCGGAATCATGGCGGCCGGCACCGGGATCGGCTGGGCCAATGCGGGCGCCGACATGTCGCGCTACCAACACCGCAGCGTCAGTGCCCGGCAATTGGTGGCGTCTGCCGCCTGCGGCGCGGGTATCCCGCTGGTGCTGCTGATTACCCTGGGCGGCTTGTTGTCTGTCGGCAACCACGACCTCGCCTCGGCAACCGACCCCATTGCGGCCATACGTAATATGTTGCCGGCCTGGATGGCGGTTCCCTACCTGCTCAGCGCTTTTGGTGGCTTGCTGCTGTCCAATCACTTGTCTGTGTACTCGGCCGGGCTCACCACATTAACCCTGGGCATCAAGATCAAAAGGGTGCAGGCCGTTGTCGTCGATATCGTCGTCATATTCGCCGGTTCGACGTACTTCATGCTATATGCCGACAGCTTCTACGCTCCATTCATTACCTTTATCTCCCTCACAGCCATTCCGATCACCGCATGGGTTGCCATCTTTATCGTCGACCTGATTCATCGCCACTACTACAGCCCCGCCGACCTGATGGACATCAGCCGTCACAGCCATTACTGGTACAACGGCGGCATTGAGTGGCGGGCGCTGGGCTCTTGGGCGCTGGCACTGGTGCTGGGCTTTTGCTTTACCCAAGTCGGCAGTTCAGACGCCAACTGGTTCGTCGGGCCGCTGGCCGACTCATGGTTGGGCCATAACGGACTCGGCTGGGTTGTCACGTTTGTGGTGGCAGGTGGTTTGTATGCACTGCTGGGCGGTGCCAAAGACCGTCGCCCCGCCAGCACGGGGTCAGCCAATGCCTAGATTGCTGCACACAGGCCAAGTCATCATCGATCTAGTCATGGCCCTCGACACCCTGCCCCGCCCCGGCGGTGATGCGCTGGCCAGCAGTGCCAGCTTCCATGCCGGTGGCGGCTTCAATGTCATGGCCGCTGCCCGGCGCAACGGCCTGAACACCCTCTACCTGGGCCGTCACGGTCAAGGTCAGTTCGGTGACATTGCACGTCTGGCCATGCGTGCCGAAGGCATCGAGTTCATCCAGTCGATTGACCCGCACAAAGACACCGGGCTGTGCGTAGCGCTGACGGAGGCCAACGCAGAACGCACGTTTATTTCCTGTATAGGCGCTGAAGGGACTCTGTCCAATGAAGACCTGGAAAGCGTCAAGGTCGCGCCCGATGATTACGTGTACGTCAGTGGCTACAGCCTGCTGCATGCGGGCAAAGCCCACTCCCTGCTCAATTGGCTGAATGGATTGCCGCGCAGCGTGCACGTCACATTCGACCCGGGGCCATTGGTGCACAACATTGACCCCGCCTTGATCAGCGCTTTATTGCCGCGTCTGCACCTGTGGACCAGCAATCGCAGCGAAGCGCTCGGCTTTACCTCCACCCGCACCGTTGCCGACGCCCTGCACGGCCTGCGAGCGCGCCTGCCCGGCGATTGCCTGATCGTGCTGCGCGACGGCC
>NZ_WIWK01000358.1:0-229 GCF_009600165.1 Pseudomonas sp. FSL R10-0399 | reverse complement strand
AGCGCATTTGGGGCGGCCAAAATGGCGAGTCTGACCGGGATCACCGTGGCAGATCTGGAGCAGCTCTTTGGTACCCATGGCGATCCGGACCTTTATCGCTTGATGAAAGTGCTACACGTGCTGGGGGTCAGTTTATCCGTGACTGCAAGAACGCAGTGACGCGTCACGTGACGGCACAAAACCATGCGCGACCCTTATATTGAGCTACACTGTGGCCCAATATAGGAGG
>NZ_WIWK01000357.1:0-230 GCF_009600165.1 Pseudomonas sp. FSL R10-0399 | reverse complement strand
TACGACCCGCTCGGCCGCCTGAGCGCCCGCCACGCCGCCTACCAGGGTGGCAAGCAATGGCAGACCGAAACCTTTGCCTACGATGGCAACGGCAACCTGCTGCTGGCCACCAACCCGACCTGCAAACTGCAGTGGTTTTACGATGCGGCGGGAAATAACACCCGCGAACATCAGCACCTGCACCTCTACAAACCCTGCCACGTTGCCATCTGGCAGCACGAGTACGACGC
>NZ_WIWK01000356.1:0-233 GCF_009600165.1 Pseudomonas sp. FSL R10-0399 | reverse complement strand
ACGACATCCTGGGCCGCAGAGGGCGTAAAAATGACCCGCTCTACAAAAGCCGTCGAACGCTACTGACTCGGATCAGCTACCTGTCTGACGCCAACAAAAAGCAACTGTTCCAGCTGTTTGCAGATGAGCACCACCTCGAAGTGGATTGCACCTGGAGCATGTACCAACGGGTGGTCAGCGCCTACAACGAGCCGGATCGAAAACGTGGTAAAAAACTCATGGAAGAGGTCATA
>NZ_WIWK01000355.1:0-234 GCF_009600165.1 Pseudomonas sp. FSL R10-0399 | reverse complement strand
GCTATTATCTGATATAGTCTTTGAGAAAATCCCCTTCGGGAGCGTTAAACGAAAGGGGATTCCCCTTGTCGTATAATCCCCTAAAACGTGCCTCGAACCCTCGACCTGCTACGCCAACAAGTTGCCTTGGTCTCGGGTTATCTGTGTAAGCAATCGCCTCCTCACCCTGTCAGAGAATGCCCAATGCTAGGTTATTATCTGATATAGGCTTTTACAATTTCCCCACGTCGAAGC
>NZ_WIWK01000354.1:0-236 GCF_009600165.1 Pseudomonas sp. FSL R10-0399 | reverse complement strand
AGACTGGCGTCAGCCATCATTGCTCGTGCTCTTGTCTCTCAGGGTTATTACCCGCTTTGGATCTTTCCCAGCGAGTGGGGGTCCCCCTTTAGGGGGTCGAGCTGGTGAGCGCGTAGCGCGAATGCTCTTGGCTTTTTGCCCTTTTGTACCTTTTCACCTTTATACCTCTCCTATTGGCGTTCTATTGCGCTGGCTATTGCTTCATCAATAGAACGCCAATAGGAGAGGTATAAAGC
>NZ_WIWK01000353.1:0-236 GCF_009600165.1 Pseudomonas sp. FSL R10-0399 | reverse complement strand
ACAGGGGTGGTGTGATCTTGTAGTCGCTGACGAGGCACGAGGCTGCGATGCGGGCCGTAGGGCCGCCACGATTTGCAACCAATTCCCCCGTAGCAAGGTTGAACTGACGTACTACGACTGCTGCGCAGCCGGACGTAGCCTCGCGGTGCTCGACAACGGCTACAGGGGTGGTGTGATCTTGTAGTCGCTGACGAGGCACGAGGCTGCGATGCGAGCCGTAGGGCCGCCACGATTTG
>NZ_WIWK01000352.1:0-237 GCF_009600165.1 Pseudomonas sp. FSL R10-0399 | reverse complement strand
TCTTAAAATAAACACCCGCTAGGAAAGAAGTTGGCGTGACATAGGCAATCACACCTCCTGGCTTCGTGTGGCGTAATGCGAGGTCAGTGAATAGACCGTATAGATTCGCGTGACCATAAAGAGAACGCTTATAGCGCTCTCGGGTTTCAGCATCGAGCTTTGCCCGTCCATAAGGGGGATTACCAATCACCAGGTCAAAACGATCCTTTGGCGGACTACGTCGTAGTGAATCACAAA
>NZ_WIWK01000351.1:0-247 GCF_009600165.1 Pseudomonas sp. FSL R10-0399 | reverse complement strand
CATCGTGGTTGACCCGATCAAAGAATTTCTCCAGATCAATGTCCACTACCCAGTGCTTTCCTTCAGCTACATACTCTTTCGCCTTGGCCACCGCATCGAGCGCACTTCTCTGTGGACGGAAACCGTAGCTGCCCTCGGAGAATGTTGGCTCGAAAATCGGTTGCAGTACTTGATGGAGCGCCTGCTGAATGAGTCTATCCACCACAGTGGGAACGCCGAGTGTTCTAACCCCGCCGTTAGGCTTGGG
>NZ_WIWK01000350.1:0-248 GCF_009600165.1 Pseudomonas sp. FSL R10-0399 | reverse complement strand
CCCGGCAAGGGGAAGTGTTAGCCAGAGGTAAGGGTGTCGCGGGTGACTGCGAATCTGAAGGAAGCCCGAGGCAAAATGCTGGCCTGACGAACAGGAAGCGGATGAGGCGGCACAGCGGGGTAAGACGGCCACAATCGCCAAAGCCCGATACTTGCACGAAACGCTGTGACGTAGATCCGACAGGAATAAGCAGGAAGGTCGCGCTAATTACCCTGGGAGATCTGTTTAGCCTGCCATGTGCTACCGGC
>NZ_WIWK01000349.1:0-248 GCF_009600165.1 Pseudomonas sp. FSL R10-0399 | reverse complement strand
AACCACGCCTTCGCCGTCGTCGACCAGTTTGGCGACCGAGGCATTTTCCAGGGTGGCCTTGCACACCGTGTCAGAAAAACGAAAGTCACGGTGCGAAGGGTAAACCGGCATGCGGAATGTTTGCGGGTAGAGTTTGAACAGGGCCTTTTGCCCCTCGGACAAGTGCCCGTCGTACTGACTGAGGTTTTGCGCGGTGATCACAAACAGCGGCTTTTCGTTGGGATAGGGATCGACCGGGTGTTTACCCG
>NZ_WIWK01000034.1:0-51995 GCF_009600165.1 Pseudomonas sp. FSL R10-0399 | reverse complement strand
AAGCGCTGTGAGGCGTTGAGCTAACCAATACTAATTGCCCGTGAGGCTTGACCATATAACACCCAAGCAATTTGAGTAGGCTTTAACCAAAGCGACCAGATTGCGGTGTGTGAAGACGATACAAACCGAAAGTTTGCAACTCACAAAACACCGACTCTATTACATACCCATTCGCTGGAGCGTTACGTAAGTAACGACCTGGGTACCGAATTTCTTGACGACCATAGAGCATTGGAACCACCTGATCCCATCCCGAACTCAGTAGTGAAACGATGCATCGCCGATGGTAGTGTGGGGTTTCCCCATGTGAGAGTAGGTCATCGTCAAGATTAAATTCCAAAATCCCTGTCTGCTCACGCAGACAGGGATTTTGTTTTTGTGCTCGAAAAACACTGTCGACGGGGCAGGGTGCGTTACAGCGTTGCGTTGCTTGTCAGTGTTGTACAGTCCTTCTCTTACAGGGTTTCTATGCAATAGCGTGGCTCGTCGTTATTATGCGTGCCTGATTGTGAGGCGTAACTTGCATGCTGACGTTGTTGAAGCTTCTTAAAGATGGTCGTTTTCATTCTGGGCAAGCGCTGGGTGCTGCGCTCGGCATAAGCCGTAGTGCGGTCTGGAAGCAGTTGCAGCGTTTGGAAGCTGACCTGAACCTGCCTATCCATAAAGTTCGTGGTCGTGGCTATCAATTGGCCGCGCCGCTTGAGCTTCTCGAGCGCGATCAGCTCGCTGATAGCCCTTATCCTGTTTCCATACATGAGTCCCTCGATTCGACGAACGCAGAAGCTTTGCGCGAAATTTCGGGAGGAGTTCAGGCGCCTTTTGTAATTCTGGCCGAGCAGCAGAGCGCAGGTCGAGGACGCAGGGGGAGAAAGTGGATCAGCCCGTTTGCCGAAAATATTTATTACAGCCTGGTACTTCGAATTGATGGTGGCATGCGTCAGCTTGAAGGACTGAGTTTAATTGTCGGTCTGGCGGTTTTGAGTTCGCTTCGTGAATTTGGTAGTCGCGATGCGGGTTTAAAGTGGCCCAACGATGTACTGGTGGGCAATAAAAAAATCGCCGGTATTCTGCTGGAGCTGGTGGGTGATCCAGCTGATGTGTGTCATGTCGTTATAGGCATCGGCATCAACGTTAATATGATGGTCGCCAGTGATGTCGATCAGTCCTGGACATCCGTTCGCTTGGAGGCGGGTCAGGCGATCAATCGGAATGAGCTGATTGTTGCCTTGGGTCGCAATTTGCAGGGTTATCTGATTCGCCACGAGGCTGAAGGATTTGCTGCTATTCAGGCAGAGTGGGAGTCCAACCATTTGTGGCAAGGGCGTGAGGTTACGTTGATTGCGGGTACACACACTGTTGATGGCGTGGTCGCTGGTGTGGATCAGCAGGGGGCATTGCGTCTTAATGTCGCGGGTCAGGAGAAGGTTTTTAGTGGTGGCGAGCTGAGCTTGAGGTTGCGCCATGATTCTTGAAATGGATTGCGGTAACAGTTTTATCAAGTGGCGAGTACTTGATAGCAATACTGTGGTCGATGGTGGCGTTGTAGATTCCGATGTTGGTCTCATAGCCGCGCTCTTGGCTAGCCCGTTGCTGCGCATCACGCGCTGCCGTTTGGTGAGTGTGCGCAGTGACGGTGAAACTGCGAGTCTGGCTGCTCTTTTGTCGTCCACATTCTCGGTAGAAGTAGTGTGTGCAAGCCCGGCAAGAGTGATGGCGGGAGTAACGAACGGCTATGAGGACTTTGAGCGTCTAGGCTTGGACCGCTGGCTAGCCTTGATCGGCGCTTATGAGCTCTCCAGGCGCGCCTGTCTTGTCCTGGATCTGGGTACAGCCGTAACAGCCGATTTTGTGGCTAAAGACGGTAAGCATTTGGGTGGGTTCATATGCCCTGGATTACCGTTAATGCGTAACGAGTTGCGCACGCATACCCGGCGAATCAGATATGACAACCTTTCGGCTGAGCAGGCGTTGTTGCGAAATAGTCCCGGGCGGACGACTGTTGAAGCTGTGGAGCGTGGCTGTCTAATGATGTTGCGAGGGTTTGTCCTGAGTCAGTTGCAATTGGCACGTGATTACTGGGGGGATGATTTCGAGGTGTTTCTCACGGGCGGTGATGCAGATCTCGTGGCTTGCGCTGTGCCTGAGGGTCGTTTGGTGAAAGATCTTGTGTTCATAGGCTTGGCTGCAGCTTGTCCTATTTATTGAGGTTTCTATGCGCTGGTTGTTTCTGCTGCTTGTTGTATTGAATATTTTCTACTTTGTATGGCATCAGCAAGAGGCTCCTCTTAAAGCGAAGGAGGTTGTATCTCTATCGTTGTACAAAGGAAGCAAGCAGGAAATACAGCTGCTGAGTGAAACGCGAACAGGGCTTGTCCCTGTACAGTCTGGAGAAAGCGCGAGCAGTGATAAAGGTGTCTGCTTCTACCTGAGCGGGTTGATCCGTTCTGACGCTGAGGCCAAGATTAAAAAAAGTTTGTCAGATGCAGGAATAAAGAGTGGTTTGGACAGCCTGGAAGGTGCGGGCGCAGGTGATTTTGTCCTGGTCCTTTCTCCATCGGACAATGTGCAGGCTGTTGAAAAGGTTCTACAAAGTCTTCTCAATGAATTCAATGAGTTGAAATACGAAAAAAAGCAGTGCCAGGGGTTGCAAGCGTCCGATAGTTTGCATAGAATGGCGCCCGCTCCACAGTGAACACCGGAAACGGTTTTAAATGTGAAGTGAGTCATAAAGCTAACTTAATGATTTAATTGAGAAAAGCGGTTGACAAAGGGTTGGGATGCTGTAGAATCCCGCTCAGCTCAGGAGGGGTTCCCGAGCGGCCAAAGGGATCAGACTGTAAATCTGACGTCTACGACTTCGAAGGTTCGAATCCTTCCCCCTCCACCATATTTGCGCTAATCAGCATGATTTGCGGGTGTAGTTTAGTGGTAGAACCTCAGCCTTCCAAGCTGATGATGCGGGTTCGATTCCCGCCACCCGCTCCATTCGCGCTGGTTTCAATGGTGTTTTGCTCTTGTAGCTCAGTTGGTAGAGCACACCCTTGGTAAGGGTGAGGTCAGCGGTTCAAATCCGCTCAAGAGCTCCATATAAACAAGGCAGATATGAAAATATCTGCCTTTGTTTTAACGGGCTGAAAAGCTTGTCCGGAGTGTTTGCTGGTGGCGCTGTTGTAAGGTGTTGCTGCTCTGGTTGGCGATTGCTGTCGTTGGTGGCCTGCATTCTGCTGCTGACGTGTCGTTAGGTTTTGGGCTTGGCGATAAAGTAATTGCAAAGGTTGTTGAAAAGTCTCTCTCGGGTCTGCATAATCGGCGGCTCGATAATGTTTTAGGTCAGTAGCTCAATTGGCAGAGCGACGGTCTCCAAAACCGTAGGTTGGGGGTTCGATTCCCTCCTGACCTGCCAGATTCGCTCAATGCGTCTGGCTTTCTTTTCACAGGATCCTCTTTGATGACTCCCAAGGCTGAAGTTCAAGGCTCTCGCTTCGATCTCCTCAAGTGGCTAGTAGTGGTTGCCCTTGTGGTAGTTGGCGTTGTTGGGAATCAGTATTATTCTGGTTCGCCGATCCTGTATCGCGTCATTGCACTTCTTGTGATTGCTGCTGTTGCTGCCTATGTGGGTTTGCAAACCGCGAAAGGCAAGTCGTTTGCTGTCTTGGTAAAGGAAGCTCGTACTGAGATTCGTAAAGTCGTATGGCCGACTCGCCAAGAAACTACGCAGACTACGTTGATCGTAGTGGCTGTTGTTCTTGTTATGGCGTTGCTGTTGTGGGGTTTGGATTCCCTGCTCGGCTGGCTTGTTTCCTTGATTGTTGGCTAAGGGTGTCCCGTGGCTAAGCGTTGGTACGTAGTGCATGCTTATTCGGGTTACGAAAAGCATGTTATGCGCTCTTTGATTGAGCGTATTAAGCTGGCAGGCATGGAAGATGGCTTCGGCGAAATTCTGGTTCCCACTGAAGAAGTGGTTGAAATGCGTAATGGCCAGAAACGCAAAAGCGAACGCAAGTTCTTCCCTGGCTATGTGCTAGTCCAGATGGACATGAGCGAAGGTACTTGGCACTTGGTCAAGGATACCCCTCGTGTGATGGGATTCATCGGTGGCACTGCTGATAAGCCTGCACCGATTACAGACAAAGAGGCAGAAGCAATTCTGCGTCGCGTTGCTGATGGCAGCGACAAGCCCAAGCCGAAGACACTGTTCGAGCCGGGTGAAGTTGTTCGCGTCACCGACGGTCCGTTTGCCGACTTTAACGGCACGGTCGAAGAAGTTAACTACGAAAAGAGTCGCATCCAGGTGGCTGTACTCATTTTCGGACGTTCCACTCCGGTGGAGCTAGAGTTTAGCCAGGTCGAAAAGGTCTAGCTGGACACGCATCCCAACCCCACGGCTTCGGTCGTGGGGTTTTGTCGTCACTGGGATAAACACGCAAGTAACCGGGGAGCCTTTTAAGTTAGGCGTCTGAACCCGTAATTGGAGTGCCTCATGGCCAAGAAGATTACCGCTTACATCAAGCTGCAAGTGAAGGCCGCTCAGGCCAACCCAAGCCCACCTGTTGGTCCAGCTTTGGGTCAGCACGGTGTGAACATCATGGAATTCTGCAAAGCTTTCAACGCCCGTACCCAGGGTATTGAGCCAGGCCTGCCGACTCCAGTGATCATCACTGTATACAGCGACCGTAGCTTCACATTCGAAACCAAGTCGACCCCTGCTTCGGTTCTGCTGAAGAAGGCTGCTGGTCTGACTAGCGGTTCGGCTCGCCCTAACACCGTTAAGGTTGGCACCGTTACCCGTGCTCAGCTGGAAGAAATCGCGAAAACCAAAAACGCGGATCTGACTGCAGCTGATTTGGATGCAGCCGTGCGTACCATCGCCGGTTCTGCTCGTAGCATGGGCCTTAACGTGGAGGGTGTGTAATGGCTAAGCTGACTAAGCGTCAAAAGGCAATCGCCGGTAAAATTGAAGCTGGCAAGTCTTACAACTTTGTAGACGCTGCTGCTTTGCTGGCTGAGCTGTCGACTGTTAAGTTCAGCGAGTCTTTCGACATCGCTGTTAACCTGGGCGTAGACCCACGTAAATCTGACCAGGTTGTTCGTAGCGCAACTGTGCTGCCACACGGCACTGGCAAGACTGTACGTGTAGCTGTGTTCACCCAGGGTCCAGCTGCTGAAGCTGCTTTGGCTGCTGGCGCTGATCGCGTTGGTATGGACGACCTGGCTGCCGAAATGAAAGGCGGCGACCTGAACTACGACGTAGTTATTGCTTCCCCGGACGCAATGCGTGTTGTAGGTCAGTTGGGTCAGATCCTCGGTCCACGTGGTCTGATGCCTAACCCTAAGGTTGGTACTGTAACTCCAGACGTAGCGACTGCGGTTAAGAACGCAAAAGCTGGTCAGGTTCGTTATCGCACCGACAAAAACGGTATCATCCACACTTCCGTTGGCAAGGTCGGTTTCGACGCTGTTCAACTGAAGGAAAACGTTGAAGCCCTGATCGCTGATTTGAAGCGTATCAAGCCAGCTTCCTCGAAAGGTATTTATGTTAAGCGCGTTACTCTGAGCACCACTATGGGCCCAGGCCTGGTCATCGACCAAGGTTCGTTGAACGCGTAAGACAAATTGGCGCAGCATGCTGCGCCAATGAAAGATTGGGGTCCCTGCCTGGCGGGGGCTATCCAAGACCGTAGGCGGCGCAAGTCTTAAACCTCAAGCCTACGCAGATGGTGCTCCCGGTTCCTTACCGAATCAGACACCAAAACGACATCCGACTCAGGTCAGATGAAACGGTAACAAGCAGGAGTTAAACCCGTGGCAATTAAACTCGAAGACAAGAAGGCCATCGTCGCTGAAGTCAACGAGGCTGCCAAAGTTGCCCTGTCTGCTGTTGTGGCTGATGCCCGCGGCGTGACAGTTGGCGCTATGACCGGACTCCGTAAAGAGGCTCGTGAAGCTGGCGTATACGTACGTGTTGTACGTAACACCCTGCTCAAGCGCGCTGTTGCTGACACTGAATACAGTGTTCTCAACGACGTGTTCACTGGCCCGACCTTGATCGCATTCTCCAACGAACACCCAGGCGCTGCTGCCCGTTTGTTCAAAGAGTTCGCTAAAGGTCAGGATAAGTTCGAGATCAAGGCAGCTGCGTTCGAGGGCAAGTACCTCGCAGCTAATCAGATCGACGTACTGGCAAGCCTGCCGACCCGTGACGAAGCAATTTCTCAGCTGATGAGCGTGATTCAAGGCGCTACCAGCAAATTGGCTCGTACTCTGGCGGCACTTCGCGACCAGAAAGAAGCAGCTGCAGCTTAAGGCTGAGCAACTCCTTTCAGCGTTTATTGTTTATTTCGATGGCCGCATAGGCTGTCACCCCAATACAGGAATTTATAGTCATGTCTCTGACTAACGAGCAAATCATCGAAGCAATCGGCGAGAAATCCGTTCTGGAAATCGTTGAGCTGATCAAAGCAATGGAAGAGAAGTTCGGCGTTTCGGCTGCTGCTGCTTCTGCTGGTCCTGCTGTTGCTGCTGCTGTCGTTGAAGAGCAAACTGAATTCAACGTCATGCTGCTGGAAGCTGGCGAGAAGAAAGTTAACGTGATCAAGGCTGTTCGTGAACTGACTGGTCTGGGCTTGAAAGAAGCCAAGGCAGTAGTTGACGGCGCTCCAGCAATGGTTCTGGAAGCTGTTGCTAAAGACGCAGCTGACAAAGCCAAAGCTGCTCTGGAAGAAGCAGGCGCTAAAGTCGAGCTGAAGTAAGCATCGACCTTGCGTCTCCAGCCCAAGCGTTAAGCTGAGGCTGATGGCTGGTGGCTCATGCCACCGGCCTTTTTCCGTTCTTGGCAGCCGACTGGGTTGGCGCCATAAACGAGCTGTAACCACCCTGTGCGGTGGAGCAAACCAAGGGGTTTGCACGATTTTCTGGCTGCTCCCGTCGGGAGAGGCCAAACAAGCAGGTGACCAAGCTGGGGAACGCTGATGGCTTACTCATATACTGAGAAAAAACGTATCCGCAAGGACTTTAGCAAGTTGCCGGACGTCATGGATGTGCCGTATCTCTTGGCAATCCAGCTGGATTCGTATCGTGAATTCTTGCAGGCGGGAGCGACTAAAGATCAGTTCCGCGACGTGGGCCTGCATGCGGCCTTCAAATCCGTTTTCCCGATCATCAGCTACTCCGGCAATGCTGCGCTGGAGTATGTCGGTTATCGCCTGGGCGAACCGGCATTTGATGTCAAAGAATGCGTGTTGCGCGGTGTGACTTACGCCGTACCTTTGCGGGTGAAGGTTCGTTTGATCATTTTCGACAAAGAATCGTCGAATAAAGCGATCAAGGACATCAAAGAGCAAGAAGTCTACATGGGTGAAATCCCCCTGATGACTGAAAACGGTACCTTCGTAATCAACGGTACCGAGCGTGTAATTGTTTCCCAGCTGCACCGTTCCCCGGGCGTGTTCTTTGACCACGACCGCGGCAAGACGCACAGCTCCGGTAAGCTGCTGTATTCCGCGCGTATCATTCCTTACCGTGGTTCGTGGTTGGACTTTGAGTTCGACCCTAAAGACTGCGTGTTCGTACGTATTGACCGTCGTCGCAAGCTGCCTGCGTCCGTATTGCTTCGCGCGCTCGGCTATAGCACTGAGCAAGTACTGGAAGCGTTCTACACCACTAACGTTTTCCACGTTCAAGGCGAAAGCATCAGCCTGGAACTGGTGCCTCAGCGCCTGCGCGGTGAAATCGCGGCCATCGACATTACCGATGACAAAGGCAAGGTGATTGTTGAGCAGGGCCGTCGTATCACTGCTCGCCATATCAACCAGCTGGAAAAAGCCGGTATCAAAGAGCTCGTTATGCCTCTGGACTATGTCCTGGGTCGCACAACGGCCAAAGCTATCGTGCACCCGGCGACCGGCGAAATCATTGCTGAGTGCAACACCGAGCTGACCACTGAAATCCTGGCAAAAGTTGCCAAGAGCCAAGTCGTACGCATCGAAACGTTGTACACCAACGATATCGACTGCGGTCCGTTCATTTCGGACACGCTGAAAATTGACTCCACCAGCAACCAACTGGAAGCGCTGGTTGAGATCTATCGCATGATGCGTCCTGGCGAGCCTCCAACCAAGGATGCTGCCGAGACTCTGTTCAACAACCTGTTCTTCAGCCCTGAGCGCTATGACCTGTCTGCGGTCGGCCGGATGAAGTTCAACCGTCGTATCGGTCGTACCGAAATCGAAGGTTCGGGCGTGTTGTGCAAAGAAGACATCGTCGCGGTACTGAAGACTCTGGTCGACATCCGTAACGGCAAAGGCATCGTCGATGACATCGACCACCTGGGTAACCGTCGTGTTCGCTGCGTAGGCGAAATGGCTGAAAACCAGTTCCGCGTTGGCCTGGTACGTGTTGAGCGTGCGGTCAAAGAGCGTCTGTCGATGGCTGAAAGCGAAGGCCTGATGCCGCAAGACTTGATCAACGCCAAGCCAGTGGCTGCGGCAGTGAAAGAGTTCTTCGGTTCCAGCCAGCTGTCCCAGTTCATGGACCAGAACAACCCGCTGTCCGAGATCACCCACAAGCGCCGTGTTTCTGCACTGGGCCCGGGCGGTCTGACGCGTGAGCGTGCCGGCTTTGAAGTTCGTGACGTACACCCGACTCACTACGGTCGTGTATGCCCGATTGAAACGCCAGAAGGTCCGAACATTGGTCTGATCAACTCCTTGGCTGCCTATGCGCGCACCAACCAGTACGGCTTCCTCGAGAGCCCGTACCGTGTAGTGAAAGACGCGTTGGTTACCGACGAGATCGTGTTCCTTTCTGCTATTGAAGAAGCGGATCACGTTATCGCTCAGGCTTCGGCCACCATGAACGATCAGAAAGTCCTGGTTGATGAACTGGTAGCTGTTCGTCACTTGAACGAATTCACCGTTAAGGCGCCGGAAGACGTCACCTTGATGGACGTTTCGCCGAAACAGGTAGTTTCGGTTGCTGCGTCGCTGATTCCGTTCCTCGAGCACGACGACGCCAACCGTGCGTTGATGGGTTCGAACATGCAGCGTCAAGCTGTACCAACACTGCGCGCTGACAAGCCGCTGGTAGGTACTGGCATGGAGCGTAACGTAGCTCGTGACTCCGGCGTTTGCGTCGTGGCTCGTCGTGGCGGCGTTATTGATTCCGTCGATGCAAGCCGTATCGTGGTTCGTGTTGCTGATGATGAAGTTGAGACCGGCGAAGCTGGTGTTGATATCTACAACCTGACCAAATACACCCGCTCCAACCAGAACACCTGCATCAACCAGCGTCCGCTGGTGCGTAAAGGTGATCGGGTTCAGCGCAGCGACATCATGGCCGATGGTCCGTCCACCGATATGGGTGAATTGGCTCTGGGTCAGAACATGCGTATCGCCTTCATGGCATGGAACGGCTTCAACTTCGAAGACTCCATCTGCCTGTCGGAACGTGTTGTTCAAGAAGACCGTTTCACCACGATCCACATTCAGGAACTGACCTGTGTGGCCCGTGACACCAAGCTTGGCCCTGAAGAAATCACTGCAGACATCCCGAACGTGGGTGAAGCTGCACTGAACAAGCTGGACGAAGCCGGTATCGTTTACGTCGGCGCCGAAGTTGGCCCGGGCGACATCCTGGTAGGTAAGGTCACTCCGAAAGGCGAGACCCAACTGACCCCGGAAGAAAAACTGCTGCGTGCAATCTTCGGTGAAAAAGCCAGCGACGTTAAAGACACCTCCCTGCGCGTACCAACCGGTACCAAAGGTACTGTCATTGACGTACAAGTCTTCACTCGTGATGGCGTAGAGCGCGATGCTCGTGCCCTGTCGATAGAGAAGACTCAGCTGGACGAAATCCGCAAGGATCTGAACGAAGAGTTCCGCATTGTTGAAGGCGCTACATTCGAACGTCTGCGCTCTGCCCTGGTCGGTCAAATTGCCGAAGGTGGTGCCGGTCTGAAGAAAGGCCAGGAAATCACCAATGAAGTCCTGGACGGTCTTGAGCACGGTCAGTGGTTCAAGCTGCGCATGGCTGAAGATGCTCTGAACGAGCAACTTGAGAAAGCTCAGGCTTACATCATCGATCGCCGTCGTCTGCTGGACGACAAGTTCGAAGACAAGAAGCGCAAACTGCAGCAGGGCGATGACCTGGCTCCAGGCGTGCTGAAAATCGTCAAGGTTTACCTGGCAATCCGTCGTCGCATCCAGCCGGGTGACAAGATGGCCGGTCGTCACGGTAACAAAGGTGTGGTCTCCGTGATCATGCCGGTTGAAGACATGCCGTACGATGCCAATGGCACCCCGGTTGATGTTGTCCTCAACCCGTTGGGCGTACCTTCGCGTATGAACGTTGGTCAGATTCTCGAGACCCACTTGGGCCTTGCAGCCAAAGGTTTGGGCGAGAAGATCAACCTCATGATTGAAGAACAGCGCAAGGTTGCTGACCTGCGTAAGTTCCTGCATGAGATCTACAACGAAATTGGCGGTCGTCAAGAAAGCCTGGATGACTTCTCTGATCAAGAAATCCTTGATCTGGCGAAGAACCTTCGCGGCGGTGTACCGATGGCTACCCCGGTGTTCGACGGTGCCAAAGAAAGCGAAATCAAGGCAATGCTTCGTTTGGCAGACCTGCCAGACAGCGGCCAGATGGTGCTGACTGATGGTCGTACCGGCAACAAGTTCGAGCGTCCGGTTACCGTTGGCTACATGTACATGCTGAAGCTGAACCACTTGGTAGACGACAAGATGCACGCTCGTTCTACTGGTTCTTACAGCCTGGTTACCCAACAGCCGTTGGGTGGTAAGGCGCAGTTCGGTGGTCAGCGTTTCGGGGAGATGGAGGTCTGGGCGCTGGAAGCTTACGGCGCGGCATACACTCTGCAAGAAATGCTCACAGTGAAGTCGGACGATGTGAACGGTCGTACCAAGATGTACAAAAACATCGTGGACGGCGATCACCGTATGGAGCCGGGCATGCCCGAGTCCTTCAACGTGTTGATCAAAGAAATTCGTTCCCTCGGCATCGATATCGATCTGGAAACCGAATAACACGTGACGCGAATCGAGAGCGGGGCTGCACTGCCCGCTCTCTGCTCCGCCAGGAGGAAAGGCCTTGAAAGACCTACTGAATTTGCTGAAAAACCAGGGTCAAGTCGAAGAGTTCGACGCCATCCGTATTGGATTGGCATCGCCTGAGATGATCCGCTCGTGGTCGTTCGGTGAAGTTAAAAAGCCGGAAACCATCAACTACCGTACGTTCAAGCCTGAGCGTGACGGCCTGTTCTGCGCCAAAATCTTTGGCCCGGTAAAGGATTACGAGTGCCTGTGCGGTAAGTACAAGCGCTTGAAGCACCGCGGTGTGATCTGTGAGAAGTGCGGCGTTGAAGTTGCACTGGCCAAGGTCCGTCGTGAGCGCATGGCTCACATTGAACTGGCCTCGCCAGTTGCCCATATCTGGTTCCTGAAATCGCTGCCGTCCCGTATCGGCTTGCTGATGGACATGACCCTGCGTGATATCGAACGTGTTCTCTACTTCGAGAGCTATGTTGTTATCGATCCAGGCATGACCACCCTTGAAAAAGGTCAGCTGCTGAACGACGAGCAGTATTTCGAAGCGCTGGAAGAGTTCGGCGACGACTTCGATGCCCGTATGGGTGCCGAGGCTGTACGTGAGCTGCTGCACGCTATCGATCTGGAACACGAGATTGGCCGTCTGCGTGAAGAAATTCCGCAAACCAACTCCGAAACCAAAATCAAGAAGCTGTCCAAGCGCTTGAAGTTGATGGAAGCCTTCCTGGGCTCCGGCAACCTTCCTGAGTGGATGGTGCTGACCGTTCTGCCGGTTCTGCCGCCAGATCTGCGTCCGTTGGTTCCGTTGGACGGTGGTCGTTTCGCGACTTCCGACCTCAACGATCTGTATCGTCGAGTGATCAACCGTAACAACCGCTTGAAGCGCCTGCTTGATCTGTCCGCTCCGGACATCATCGTGCGTAACGAAAAGCGTATGTTGCAAGAAGCTGTCGACGCCTTGCTGGACAACGGTCGTCGTGGCCGCGCCATCACGGGTTCGAACAAGCGTCCTCTGAAATCCTTGGCTGACATGATCAAGGGTAAACAAGGTCGTTTCCGTCAGAACTTGCTCGGTAAGCGTGTTGACTACTCGGGTCGTTCGGTAATTACCGTAGGTCCGACCCTGCGTCTGCACCAGTGCGGTCTGCCTAAAAAAATGGCACTCGAGCTGTTCAAACCGTTCATCTTCGGCAAGCTGGAAATGCGTGGTCTTGCTACCACCATTAAAGCTGCCAAGAAAATGGTTGAGCGTGAGCTGCCAGAGGTATGGGACGTTCTTGCTGAAGTAATTCGCGAACACCCGGTGCTCCTCAACCGTGCGCCAACGCTTCACCGTCTGGGTATTCAGGCATTTGAACCGGTACTGATCGAAGGTAAGGCTATCCAGCTGCACCCTCTGGTCTGTGCTGCGTACAACGCCGACTTCGACGGCGACCAGATGGCTGTACACGTACCGCTGACACTGGAAGCCCAGTTGGAAGCCCGTGCGTTGATGATGTCGACCAACAACATTCTGTCGCCAGCGAACGGTGAGCCAATCATCGTTCCTTCGCAGGACGTTGTATTGGGTCTGTACTACATGACTCGTGAAGCGATCAACGCCAAAGGCGAAGGTCGTGTATTCGCGGATCTGCAAGAAGTTGACCGTGTGTTCCGTGCCGGCGAAGCCGCACTGCACGCCAAGGTTAAAGTACGGATCACCGAAACCGTTAACGACCGTGATGGCGGCAGCGTGACCAACACCCGTATCGTCGACACCACTGTCGGCCGTGCGCTGTTGTTCCAGGTTGTTCCAAAAGGCCTGTCGTACGACGTCGTCAACTTGCCAATGAAGAAAAAGGCAATCTCCAAGCTGATCAACCAGTGCTACCGCGTGGTTGGTTTGAAAGAGACTGTGATCTTCGCTGACCAGTTGATGTACACCGGTTTCGCTTACTCGACTATTTCCGGCGTTTCGATCGGTGTTAACGACTTCGTTATCCCGGATGAAAAAGCGCGCATCATCGGTGCTGCTACCGACGAAGTGAAAGAAATCGAAAGCCAGTACGCCTCGGGCCTGGTTACACAGGGCGAGAAGTACAACAAAGTAATCGACCTTTGGTCGAAAGCTAACGATGAAGTTTCCAAGGCGATGATGTCGAACCTCTCGAAAGAGAAGGTTATCGACCGTCACGGTGATGAAGTTGAGCAAGAGTCGTTCAACTCCATGTACATGATGGCCGACTCCGGCGCACGGGGTTCTGCTGCGCAGATCCGTCAGCTGGCCGGTATGCGTGGTCTGATGGCCAAGCCGGACGGTTCCATCATCGAAACGCCGATTACTGCGAACTTCCGTGAAGGTTTGAGCGTACTTCAGTACTTCATCTCCACTCACGGTGCTCGTAAGGGTCTTGCGGATACCGCCTTGAAAACGGCTAACTCCGGTTACTTGACGCGTCGTCTGGTAGACGTAGCGCAGGATCTGGTAGTAACTGAAGTCGACTGCGGTACCGAACACGGTCTGCTGATGACTCCGCACATTGAAGGCGGCGACGTTGTAGAGCCGTTGGGTGAGCGCGTACTGGGTCGAGTAATCGCCCGTGACGTATTCAAGCCAGGTACTGATGAAGTTATCGTTCCTGCTGGCACCCTGGTTGACGAGAAGTGGGTTGAGTTCATCGAGCTGAACAGCATCGACGAAGTGATCGTTCGTTCGCCAATCAGCTGCGAAACCCGTTTCGGTATCTGCGCCAAGTGCTACGGTCGCGATCTGGCTCGTGGTCACCAGGTGAACATCGGTGAAGCTGTCGGCGTAATCGCTGCTCAGTCGATCGGTGAGCCAGGTACACAGCTGACAATGCGTACGTTCCACATCGGTGGTGCGGCAAGCCGGACCTCTGCTGCTGACAGCGTTCAGGTGAAGAATGGCGGTACTGTCCGTCTTCACAACCTGAAGCACGTTGAGCGTGTAGATGGTTGCCTGGTAGCAGTATCGCGTTCGGGTGAGCTGGCAATCGCTGATGACTTCGGTCGTGAGCGTGAGCGTTACAAACTGCCGTATGGTGCCGTAATTTCGGTTAAAGAAGGTGACAAGGTTGACGCTGGCTCGATCGTAGCCAAGTGGGATCCGCACACTCACCCAATCGTTACCGAAATGAAAGGTACCGTGACCTACGTGGGCATGGAAGAAGGCATCACGATCAAGCGTCAGACTGACGAATTGACCGGTATGACCAACATTGAAGTGCTTGACGCCAAAGACCGTCCAGCTGCCGGCAAAGAAATTCGCCCGGCCGTTAAGATGGTAGGTGTTGATGGTAAGGATCTGCTGTTGCCAGGTACCGACGTACCGGCCCAGTACTTCCTGCCAGCCAACGCATTGGTTGGTGTAGCGGATGGTGCGGAAATCGCGATCGGTGACGTTATCGCTCGTATTCCGCAAGAAACTTCGAAAACTCGAGACATCACCGGTGGTCTGCCACGCGTTGCTGACTTGTTCGAAGCGCGTCGTCCGAAAGAAGCCTCTATTTTGGCTGAAGTCAGCGGCACCATCGCGTTCGGTAAAGAAACCAAAGGCAAGCGCCGTCTGGTTATTACCCCGAACGACGGTACCGATCCGTACGAAGAGCTGATTCCAAAGTGGCGTCACCTGAACGTCTTCGAAGGCGAGCAAGTGAACCGCGGCGAAGTTATCTCCGACGGTCCAAGCGATCCACACGACATCCTGCGTTTGCTGGGTGTGAGTGCGCTGGCCAAGTACATCGTTAACGAGATTCAAGACGTTTACCGTCTGCAAGGCGTGAAGATCAACGACAAGCACATCGAGACCATCCTGCGTCAGATGTTGCGTAAAGTTGAAATTTCCGAGTCTGGCGATTCCTCCTTCATCAAGGGCGACCAGATGGAGCTCACGCAGGTACTGGTCGAAAACGAGCGCCTGGGTAACGAAGACAAATTTGTCTCCAAGTTCACTCGCGTTCTGTTGGGTATCACCAAAGCGTCGTTGTCGACTGAATCGTTCATCTCCGCGGCCTCTTTCCAAGAGACAACCCGCGTACTGACCGAAGCAGCGGTAACTGGCAAGCGCGACTACCTGCGCGGCCTGAAAGAAAACGTTGTCGTGGGTCGTTTGATTCCGGCAGGTACTGGTTTGGCCTACCACAGCGAGCGTAAGCGTCGCCGTGATGCAGACAAGCCATTGCGCGTAAGCGCCAGTGAAGTGGAAGCTGCACTGACCGAAGCGCTGAACTCCAGCGGTAACTGAGTTCTGCGATAAATAAGGGTAGGCCCCGGTCTTTCCGTTCATCGAATCAAGACAATTAGTCGAGCTTTGATGGGGGAGGGGTCGGGGCTTTGCCTTGACTGGGGGCAGGATCCTCTTTAGACTCTTGTACCCCTAAATTTGGCGGGGATTCGTTCCTGCCATTTTGCTTTTCTTGCAAGACAATAGCGTCGCAAGACAACAGTGGAGCTAGTAGATGGCAACTATCAACCAGCTGGTACGTCAGCCGCGTAAGCGTATCGTCGAGAAATCCGACGTACCTGCGCTGCAAAACTGCCCGCAACGTCGTGGCGTATGCACCCGTGTGTATACCACTACGCCGAAAAAACCTAACTCGGCACTGCGTAAAGTATGCCGTGTGCGCCTGACCAACGGTTTCGAGGTTTCCTCGTACATCGGTGGTGAAGGTCACAACCTGCAAGAACACAGCGTGGTACTGATCCGTGGCGGTCGTGTAAAAGACTTGCCAGGTGTTCGTTATCACACCGTTCGCGGCTCTTTGGATACTTCCGGCGTTAAAGGTCGTAACCAAGGTCGTTCGAAGTACGGTACCAAGAAGCCGAAGTAGTCTTCGGTCGCTGGTAAATAAATGCAGATTTCTTTTTTTCTGAGTCGATAAGAGTAAGGTCGGGCGTGCATCCACAGGATGTAATGGTCCCGAGCTAACCTGAAGACCGTTTGAGGGCTTATCCATGCCAAGAAGACGCGTAGCAGCCAAGCGCGAAGTGCTTGACGATCCAAAATACGGAAGCCAAATCCTGGCCAAGTTCATGAACCACGTGATGGAAAGCGGTAAAAAAGCCGTTGCCGAGCGTATCGTTTATGGCGCGCTGGAAAAGGTTAAAGAACGTAAGAACGGCGATCCCCTGGAACTCTTCGAGAAAGCACTCGACGCCATCGCTCCGCTGGTCGAAGTGAAGTCGCGCCGTGTAGGCGGTGCTACTTACCAGGTTCCGGTCGAAGTTCGTCCTTCCCGTCGTAACGCTTTGGCAATGCGCTGGTTGGTAGACTTCGCACGTAAGCGTGGCGAAAAGTCTATGGCTTTGCGCTTGGCTGGCGAACTGCTGGACGCTGCTGAAGGCAAGGGCGCAGCAGTTAAGAAGCGTGAAGACGTGCACCGTATGGCTGAAGCTAACAAAGCTTTCTCGCACTACCGCTTCTAATTTCAGCGCTATTCACTTTGCGAGGGCTTTATGGCTCGTACTACACCGATTAACCGCTACCGTAACATTGGTATCTGTGCACACGTGGACGCGGGTAAAACCACGACTACTGAGCGGGTACTTTTTTACACTGGCAAAAGTCACAAGATGGGCGAGGTGCATGATGGCGCCGCGACCACAGACTGGATGGTGCAGGAGCAGGAGCGTGGTATTACCATTACTTCTGCTGCGATCACTACCTTTTGGCAGGGTTCTAACAAGCAGTACGATAACTACCGCTTCAACGTAATCGATACCCCGGGCCACGTAGACTTCACTATTGAAGTTGAGCGTTCCCTGCGTGTACTCGATGGCGCGGTTGTTGTGTTCTGCGGCACCTCGGGTGTTGAGCCTCAGTCCGAAACCGTATGGCGTCAGGCCAACAAGTACGGCGTTCCGCGTCTTGTTTACGTAAACAAGATGGACCGTGCTGGTGCGAACTTCCTGCGCGTGATCGGTCAGATCAAAACTCGTCTGGGTCACACTCCGGTGCCTATCCAGTTGGCTATCGGTTCCGAAGACAACTTCCAGGGTCAGATCGATCTGATGACCATGGAAGCGGTTTACTGGAGCGATGCTGACAAGGGTATGACTGCTCGTCGTGAAGCTATTCCTGCAGAACTGCAAGAGTTGGCTGAAGAGTGGCGCAGCAACATGGTTGAGGCAGCTGCCGAAGCCAGCGAAGAGCTGATGAACAAGTACCTGGAAGGTGAAGAACTCACCATCCCGGAAATCAAAGCGGCTCTGCGTCAGCGTACTATCGCCGGCGAGATCGTTTTGGCTGTTTGCGGTTCTTCCTTCAAGAACAAGGGCGTTCCCCTGGTTCTCGACGCCGTGATCGACTACCTGCCGGCCCCGGTAGATATTCCTGCCATCAAGGGTACTGACCCGGATGACGAGACTATCGAGCTGGAGCGTCATGCAGATGACGCAGAACCGTTCTCGGCTCTGGCGTTCAAGATCGCGACTGACCCATTCGTTGGTACTTTGACCTTCGTCCGCGTTTACTCGGGCGTGTTGAACTCCGGTGACGGCGTAATCAACTCGGTTAAAGGCAAGAAAGAGCGCGTGGGTCGTATGGTGCAAATGCACGCTAACGCCCGCGAAGAGATCAAGGAAGTACGCGCTGGTGACATCGCGGCCTTGATCGGCATGAAGGACGTCACCACTGGTGAAACCTTGTGCAACGCTGACAAGCCAATCATCCTGGTTCGCATGGACTTCCCGGAGCCGGTTATTTCGGTTGCCGTTGAGCCAAAAACCAAGGATGACCAGGAAAAAATGGGTATCGCACTGGGCAAACTGGCTCAGGAAGACCCGTCTTTCCGCGTTAAAACTGATGAAGAGACTGGTCAGACGATCATCTCCGGCATGGGCGAATTGCACCTCGACATCCTGGTTGACCGGATGAAGCGTGAGTTCAACGTTGAAGCCAACATCGGTAAGCCTCAGGTTTCTTATCGTGAGCGCATCACGAAGAACTGTGAAATCGAAGGCAAGTTCGTTCGTCAGTCCGGCGGTCGTGGTCAGTTTGGTCACTGCTGGATCCGTTTTGCACCTGCTGACGAAGGTCAGGAAGGTCTGCAGTTCGTGAACGAAGTGGTAGGTGGTGTGGTTCCTAAGGAATACATCCCGGCTATCCAGAAGGGTATCGAAGAGCAGATGAAGAACGGTGTTGTTGCCGGCTATCCGCTGATCGGCCTGAAGGCTACCGTGTTTGATGGTTCTTACCACGACGTCGACTCCAACGAGATGGCGTTTAAGGTGGCTGCTTCCATGGCTACCAAGCAACTGGCCCAGAAGGGCGGTGGTGAGTTGCTTGAGCCGATCATGGCGGTAGAGGTTGTTACACCTGAAGACTATATGGGTGACGTGATGGGCGACTTGAACCGTCGTCGCGGCATGATCCAGGGTATGGAAGATACGGTCTCCGGCAAAGTTATTCGTGCTGAAGTTCCGTTGGGCGAGATGTTCGGTTATGCGACCGACGTTCGTTCCATGTCTCAGGGTCGCGCAAGCTACTCTATGGAATTCAAAAAATACGATACAGCGCCGTCGCACATCGTCGATGCTGTTACTAAAAAACAAGGCTGATTTAGTTCAGTCCTTTAGGCAAGGAGTTAATTGTCGTGGCTAAAGAAAAATTTGATCGTTCCCTACCGCACGTCAACGTTGGCACTATCGGTCACGTTGACCATGGTAAAACCACGCTGACCGCAGCTCTGACTCGTGTTTGCTCCGAAGTTTTCGGTTCTGCTCGTGTTGACTTCGACAAGATCGACAGCGCGCCAGAAGAAAAAGCTCGTGGTATCACCATCAACACTGCTCACGTTGAGTACAACTCGACTATTCGTCACTACGCTCACGTTGACTGCCCAGGTCACGCTGACTACGTGAAGAACATGATCACTGGTGCTGCCCAAATGGATGGCGCGATCCTGGTTTGTTCGGCTGCTGATGGTCCGATGCCACAAACTCGTGAGCACATCCTGCTGTCCCGTCAGGTAGGCGTTCCGTACATCGTGGTTTTCCTGAACAAGGCTGACCTGGTAGACGACGCTGAGCTGCTGGAACTGGTTGAGATGGAAGTGCGCGATCTGCTGAGCACTTACGACTTCCCAGGCGACGACACTCCGATCATCATCGGTTCTGCTCGTATGGCTCTGGAAGGTAACGACGAAAACGAAATGGGCACCACTGCCGTTCGTAAACTGGTTGAAACTCTGGATACCTACATCCCAGAACCAGTTCGTCTGACCGACAAGCCGTTCCTGATGCCAATCGAAGACGTATTCTCGATCTCTGGTCGCGGTACTGTTGTAACTGGTCGTATCGAGCGCGGTATCGTTCGCGTTCAAGATCCACTGGAAATCGTTGGTCTGCGTGACACAACTGTTACCACTTGCACCGGCGTTGAAATGTTCCGCAAACTGCTCGACGAAGGTCGTGCTGGCGAGAACTGCGGCGTTCTGCTGCGTGGTACCAAGCGTGACGACGTTGAGCGTGGTCAGGTTCTGGTTAAGCCAGGCACTGTTAAGCCTCACACCAAGTTCACCGCAGAAGTATACGTTCTGAGCAAAGAAGAAGGCGGCCGTCATACTCCGTTCTTCAAAGGCTACCGTCCACAGTTCTACTTCCGTACTACTGACGTGACTGGTAACTGCGAGCTGCCAGAAGGCGTTGAAATGGTAATGCCAGGTGACAACATTCAAATGACTGTTACCCTGATCAAAACCATCGCAATGGAAGATGGTCTGCGTTTCGCTATCCGTGAAGGCGGTCGTACCGTCGGCGCTGGCGTCGTAGCCAAAATCATCGAGTAATCGATGATTGCATGAAAAAGCCCCCGCTCAGCGGGGGCTTTTTTTATTGAGTTGACACCTAGTGGGGTCGTCTATAGAATTGCGCCTCCTTTAAACGGGCGTATTGCGCTCGGTGGGAACAGCAATCTGGAGTCTGAAATCCAATGCAAAATCAGCAAATCCGTATCAGGTTGAAGGCTTTTGACCATCGCCTGATCGACCAATCAACCCAGGAAATCGTGGAAACCGCGAAACGTACTGGTGCTCAAGTGCGTGGTCCAATTCCACTGCCTACCCGTAAAGAGCGGTTCACCGTTCTGGTCTCCCCGCACGTCAACAAAGACGCGCGTGACCAGTACGAGATCCGTACTCATAAGCGCGTTCTGGACATCGTTCAGCCAACGGATAAAACCGTTGATGCACTTATGAAGCTTGATCTTGCGGCCGGTGTGGAAGTGCAGATCAGCCTCGGCTAAGACTTGGGTCTTAGTCGTGTAACGCTCTGAAATGGGCGGCCATAGCGGGTGAAAGCCCCGTACACTCATGAGGTTTACAACATGACTATTGGTGTAGTCGGTCGTAAATGCGGTATGACCCGTATTTTCACCGAAGAAGGTGTCTCCATTCCGGTCACGGTCATTGAGATCGAGCCGAATCGCGTCACCCAGTTCAAAACTGAAGAAACCGATGGCTATCGTGCAGTGCAAGTCACTGTCGGCGAGCGTCGCGCTTCGCGTGTAACCGCTGCTCAGGCGGGTCACTTCGCCAAGGCAAACGTTGCTGCTGGTCGTACCGTGCTGGAATTCCGTCTTGAAGAAGGCGAGTACCAAGCTGGCGATCTGATCAACGCTGAAATCTTCGCTGCTGGTCAACTGGTTGATGTAACCGGTCAGTCCAAAGGTAAAGGCTTCCAGGGTACGATCAAGCGTTGGAATTTCCGTGGCCAAGATAACACTCACGGTAACTCCGTTTCCCACCGCGTCCCGGGCTCTATTGGCCAGTGCCAGACTCCTGGTCGTGTATTCAAGGGCAAAAAAATGTCCGGTCATATGGGCGCTGAGCGCGTGACCGTGCAGTCCCTCGAAGTAGTGCGCGTCGACGCTGAACGCAATCTGTTGTTGGTCAAGGGTGCTGTTCCTGGCGCTACTGGCGGCAACCTGGTTGTACGTCCAGCGGCCAAGGCTCGCGGTTAAGGGGAAGCTGACATGCAATTAAACGTAAATGACGCTCAGGCGATCGAAGTTTCCGAACTGACTTTCGGCGGCGAATTCAACGAGACGCTGGTTCACCAAGCAGTCGTGGCCTACATGGCCGGCGGCCGTCAAGGTAGCAAGCAGCAAAAGACCCGTTCTGATGTTCGTGGTGGCGGTAAGCGCCCTTGGCGTCAGAAAGGTACTGGCCGTGCTCGTGCTGGTACTATCCGTAGCCCAATCTGGCGTGGCGGCGGTACCACTTTCGCAGCTCGTCCACAGGATCACTCTCAGAAGCTCAACAAGAAGATGTACCGCGCAGCACTGCGCTCCATCCTTGCTGAACTCGTGCGTACTGATCGTCTGGTCGTGGTTCAGGACTTCGCTGTTGAAGCGCCAAAAACCAAAGATCTGCTGAACAAACTGAATGGCATGGGTCTGACTGACGTCCTGATCGTGTCCGAAGTTGTTGATCAGAACCTGTACCTGGCTGCTCGCAACCTGCCACACGTTGATGTACGTGACGTGCAAGGTTCCGATCCAGTTAGTCTGATCGCATACGACAAGGTGTTGATCACCGTGTCGGCCGTGAAGAAATTCGAGGAGCTGCTGGGATGAACCAGGAACGCGTATTTAAAGTTCTGCTTGGCCCGCACGTTTCCGAGAAGGCTACGGTTCTGGCAGACAAGAAAGGCCAGTTCGTTTTCAAGGTTGCTACAGACGCAACCAAGCTGGAAATCAAGAAGGCCGTCGAAAGCCTGTTCAGCGTGAAAGTTGAGCGTGTTACTACCCTGAACGTTCTGGGTAAGAGCAAGCGCACCGCTCGCGGCGTGGGCAAGCGTAATGACTGGAAGAAGGCAGTAATCTCCCTTCAGCCAGGCCAAGATCTCGATTTCAGCAGCAGTGCTGAGTAAGGAAGGGGTGCATCATGGCAATCGTTAAATGCAAACCGACTTCCCCTGGCCGCCGTCATGTGGTCAAGGTGGTCAACAAGGAGCTGCACAAAGGCGCTCCTCACGCACCGCTGCTCGAGAAAAAATCGAAGTCTGGTGGTCGTAACAACAATGGCCGCATTACCACGCGTCACATCGGTGGTGGTCATAAGCAGCATTACCGTATGGTCGACTTCCGTCGCAACGACAAAGATGGCATTCCAGCCACTGTTGAGCGTATCGAATACGATCCAAACCGTACTGCTCACATTGCTCTTATGCTGTACGCAGACGGCGAACGCCGTTACATCATCGCCCCTAAAGGCGTGAGCGCTGGTGACCAGCTGATCTCGGGTGCTTTGGCCCCGATCAAGCCAGGTAACTCGCTGCAACTGCGCAGCATTCCAGTAGGTAGCACCGTACACGGCATCGAATTGAAGCCAGGTAAAGGCGCGCAAATCGCTCGTTCCGCTGGTGCTTCGGCTCAGCTGGTAGCTCGCGAAGGTGTCTACGTGACCCTGCGTCTGCGTTCTGGTGAAATGCGTAAAGTATTGGCTGAATGCCGTGCAACGCTGGGCGAAGTCTCGAACTCCGAGCACAGCCTGCGTTCGCTGGGTAAAGCTGGTGCCAAACGCTGGCGTGGCGTTCGCCCAACCGTTCGTGGTGTTGCCATGAACCCGGTTGACCACCCACATGGTGGTGGTGAAGGTCGTACCTCTGGTGGTCGTCATCCGGTATCGCCATGGGGCTTCCCGACTAAGGGCGCGAAGACTCGTGGTAATAAGCGTACCGACAAAATGATCGTCCGTCGTCGCAAGTAAATAGAGGGATACGACAGTGCCACGTTCTCTGAAAAAAGGTCCTTTTATTGATCTTCACCTACTGAAGAAGATCGAAGTGGCGGCGGAAAAGAACGATCGCAAACCGGTGAAAACCTGGTCGCGTCGTTCGATGATCCTGCCACAAATGGTCGGTCTGACCATCGCTGTGCATAACGGTCGTCTGCATGTTCCAGTTCTCGTGAACGAAGACATGGTTGGCCATAAACTAGGCGAGTTTGCCGGTACCCGCACTTATCGTGGGCACGTGGCTGACAAGAAAGCCAAGCGTTAAGGGGTAAGGAACGATGGAAGTAGCCGCTAAGTTGTCGGGCGCTCGAATCTCCGCCCAGAAAGCCCGCTTGGTCGCCGACCAGATCCGCGGGAAGAAGGTGGGCGAAGCGCTCAACCTGTTGGCTTTCAGCAACAAGAAAGCCGCCGAGATCATCAAAAAAGTGCTGGAGTCGGCCGTAGCCAACGCCGAGCATAACGAAGGCGCTGACGTTGACGACCTGAAAGTCGCCACCGTTTTCGTCAACGAAGGGCGTTCGCTGAAGCGCATCATGCCGCGTGCCAAAGGCCGCGCTGATCGCATCGTCAAGCGGTCTTGCCATATCACTGTCAAGGTTGCTGACAAGTAACGGAGTCGAAGAGATGGGTCAGAAAGTACATCCCATTGGCATTCGCCTGGGAATCGTCAAGGAGCACACCTCCGTCTGGTACGCAGACGGCCGGACTTATGCGGACTACTTGTTCGCTGATCTGAAGGTGCGTGAATACCTCCAAGACAAACTAAAAAGCGCGTCCGTAAGCCGTATCGATATCCATCGTCCGGCCCAAACTGCACGCATCACCATCCACACCGCTCGTCCAGGTATCGTTATCGGGAAGAAAGGTGAAGATGTTGAGAAGCTGCGTCAGGACCTGACCAAGCAAATGGGTGTGCCTGTGCACATCAATATCGAAGAGATCCGCAAGCCGGAACTCGACGGTATGCTGGTTGCGCAGAGCGTAGCTCAGCAGCTGGAGCGTCGTGTAATGTTCCGTCGCGCGATGAAACGCGCTGTACAGAACGCTATGCGCATTGGTGCCAAAGGCATCAAAATCCAAGTGAGCGGTCGTCTCGGCGGTGCTGAAATCGCACGTACTGAATGGTATCGCGAAGGTCGTGTGCCATTGCACACCCTGCGTGCCGACATCGACTATGCCAACTACGAAGCTCACACCACTTACGGTGTGATCGGTGTAAAGGTTTGGATCTTCAAAGGCGAAGTAATCGGTGGTCGCCAAGAAGAGCTGAAGCCACAAGCACCAGCGCCTCGTAAAAAAGCTGCTAAGTAAGGGGTACGCAAAATGTTACAACCTAAGCGTACGAAGTTCCGCAAGCAAATGACTGGCCACAACCGTGGCTTGGCACTGCGCGGTAGCAAAGTCAGCTTCGGCGAGTATGCGCTGAAGTCTGTTGCTCGTGGTCGTCTCACCGCTCGTCAGATCGAATCAGCGCGTCGTGCACTGACCCGTCACGTTAAGCGTGGCGGCAAGATCTGGATCCGTGTATTCCCGGACAAGCCTATTTCCAAAAAGCCTCTCGAAGTTCGGATGGGTAAAGGTAAGGGTAACGTGGAATACTGGGTTGCCCAGATTCAGCCAGGCAAAGTCCTGTATGAAATCGAGGGTGTTTCTGAAGAGCTGGCGCGTGAGGCTTTCGCCCTGGCTGCTGCAAAGCTGCCGCTCGCCACCTCCTTTGTTAAACGGACGGTGATGTGATGAAAGCGAATGAACTTCGTGAAAAATCCGCACAGCAGCTGAACGAGCAACTGCTCGGCTTGCTGCGCGACCAGTTCAATCTGCGCATGCAGAAAGCAACTGGCCAGTTGGGGCAGTCGCATCTGCTCTCGCAAGTTAAGCGTGACATCGCTCGCGTGAAGACTGTGCTCAAACAGCAGGCAGGTAAGTAATCATGGCTGAAGCCGAAAAAACTGTCCGTACGCTGACTGGCCGTGTTGTCAGCGACAAGATGGACAAGACCATCACCGTTCTGATCGAACGTCGCGTTAAGCACCCGATCTACGGTAAATACGTTAAGCGTTCGACTAAGCTGCACGCGCACGACGAAACCAATCAGTGCCACATCGGCGACAAAGTCACTATTCGTGAAACTCGTCCGCTGGCCAAGACTAAGTCTTGGGCTCTGGTTGATGTTCTCGAACGCGCTGTGGAAGTCTAAGGACTAGGGGTCGGAGAAATTATATGATTCAGACTCAATCCATGCTCGATGTGGCCGATAACAGCGGCGCACGCCGTGTTATGTGCATCAAGGTGCTGGGTGGCTCCCATCGTCGTTACGCTGGTATCGGTGACATCATCAAAGTTACCGTCAAGGAAGCAATTCCTCGCGGTAAAGTGAAAAAAGGCCAAGTGATGACTGCTGTAGTAGTCCGCACTCGTCACGGCGTACGTCGTGCTGATGGCTCCATTATCCGCTTTGATGGCAACGCTGCTGTTCTTCTGAACAACAAGCAAGAGCCGATCGGCACCCGTATCTTTGGGCCAGTGACCCGTGAACTTCGCAACGAGAAGTTCATGAAGATCGTCTCGCTCGCCCCAGAAGTGCTGTAAGGAGATCCGACATGCAAAAGATTCGTCGTGACGACGAGATCATCGTGATCGCCGGCAAAGACAAAGGTAAGCGCGGTAAGGTGCTTAAGGTTCTCGCTAACAACCGTCTGGTTGTTGGTGGTCTGAACCTGGTTAAGCGTCATACCAAGCCTAACCCGATGTCGGGCGTGCAAGGCGGTATCGTCGAGAAAGAAGCTCCACTGGACGCTTCTAACGTGGCCATTTTCAACGGCGAAACCAACAAGGCTGACCGCGTTGGTTTCAAAGTAGAAGAAGGCAAAAAAATTCGTGTCTTCAAGTCGACCCAAAAAGCGGTTGATGCTTGAACACTGCTAGGTAGATGAGACCATGGCACGACTAAAAGAGATTTACCGGAAGGAAATCGCTCCGAAACTTAAGGAAGAACTTAAGCTTTCGAACGTGATGGAAGTTCCGCGCGTTACCAAAATCACCCTGAACATGGGCTTGGGCGAAGCGATCGGCGACAAAAAAGTCATCGAGCACGCAGTAGCTGATTTGGAAAAAATCACCGGTCAAAAAGTTGTTGTGACCTACGCTCGCAAATCCATCGCTGGCTTTAAAGTCCGTGAAGGTTGGCCGATCGGCGTCAAAGTAACTCTGCGCCGTGAGCGTATGTACGAATTCCTGGATCGTCTGCTGTCGATCTCCCTGCCTCGGGTTCGCGACTTCCGCGGCCTGAATGCCAAGTCCTTCGATGGTCGTGGCAACTACAGCATGGGCGTTAAAGAGCAGATCATTTTCCCGGAAATTGACTACGACAAAATCGATGCTCTTCGCGGTCTGGACATCACCCTGACCACCACTGCTCGGACGGATGACGAAGGTCGCGCATTGCTGCGTGCTTTCAAATTCCCGTTCCGCAACTGATTGGAGTAGGACCATGGCCAAGATGAGCATGAAAAACCGCGAGCTGAAACGTCAGCTCACGGTTGCCAAGTTCGCCAAGAAGCGTGCTGAGCTGAAAGCTATCATCGTTGATCTGAACGCAAGTCCAGAAGCACGTTGGGAAGCTCAAATCGCTCTGCAGAAGCAGCCACGTGACGCAAGCGCTTCGCGCATGCGTAACCGCTGCCGCCTGACTGGTCGTCCGCACGGTGTTTACCGCAAGTTCGGCCTGGGCCGTAACAAATTGCGTGAAGCAGCAATGCGCGGTGACGTACCAGGTCTGGTTAAAGCTAGCTGGTAAGGCGTACCGACAAAGTTATCGCTGTCGGGGTCGCAAGATCCTGACAGCCGGTGACCTTGTACATGAATCAAGCCCCTATTGGGGCTTGATTCATTTCTGGCGTGTGTCTAGAATGACCGGCTCGCCAGAGCCTGTGCTTTTTGAGTACAGAGTCACTCGGTGACAGTTGTAGCCGCAAGGCTAATTCTTTTTGTATCAGGAGCGTCTAGCCCATGAGTATGCAGGACCCGTTAGCGGACATGCTAACTCGAATCCGTAATGCCCAGATGGCTGAAAAGTCTGTCGTAAGCATGCCGTCTTCCACGTTGAAGGTAGCTGTAGCCAAAGTTCTGAAGGACGAAGGTTACATCGCGGATTTTCAGATCAGCAGCGAAATCAAACCACTGCTGTCTATCGAGCTGAAGTACTTCGAAGGCCGTCCGGTTATCGAAGAAGTTAAGCGCGTTAGCCGTCCAGGTCTGCGTCAGTACAAGTCCTCCGATGATCTGCCAAAAGTTCGTGGCGGCCTCGGTGTGTCCATCGTCTCCACCAACAAAGGTGTGATGACGGATCGTGCTGCGCGCGCTGCCGGTGTCGGCGGCGAAGTTCTTTGCACAGTGTTCTAAGGGGGGATAAGCATGTCACGCGTCGCTAAGAACCCCGTTAAGCTGCCAGCTGGTGTCGAAGTTAAATTCGCCGGCCAACAGCTTTCGGTGAAGGGTGCTAAAGGCACTCTAGAACTGAACATCCATTCGTCGGTTGAAATCGTTGAAGAAGCTGGTGAGCTGCGTTTCGCTGCTCGCAATGGCGATCAACAAACTCGCGCAATGGCTGGTACCACTCGTGCGTTGGTAAACAACATGGTCCAAGGCGTAAGCCAAGGCTTCGAGCGTAAGCTCCAGCTGGTCGGTGTTGGTTACAAAGCGCAAGCAAAAGGCACAGTGCTGAACCTGGCTCTTGGCTTCTCGCACCCAGTGGATTACGAACTGCCGGAAGGCATCACCGCTGAGACTCCTAGCCAGACCGATATCCTGATCAAGGGCATCGACAAGCAGCTGGTAGGTCAAGTGGCCGCTGAGATCCGCGACTTCCGTCCACCAGAGCCTTACAAAGGTAAAGGTGTGCGTTACGCGGACGAAGTCGTCCGCCGTAAAGAAGCCAAGAAGAAGTAGGGCCTAGCAAATGACCGACAAAAAAGTTACTCGACTGCGTCGCGCTCGCAAAGCACGTCTGAAAATGCACGAATTAGAAGTCGTGCGTCTCTGCGTGTTCCGCTCTTCGCAGCACATCTATGCCCAGGTCATCTCGGCCGACGGCAGCAAAGTCCTGGCAAGCGCCTCGACTTTGGACAAAGAACTGCGTGATGCTGCCACTGGCAACATCGACGCGGCCACAAAGGTTGGCCAGCTGGTCGCTACGCGTGCAAAAGCCGCTGGCGTCTCGCAGGTGGCTTTCGACCGCTCTGGCTTCAAGTACCACGGCCGCGTGAAAGCGCTGGCTGAGGCTGCTCGTGAAGCTGGGCTGGAGTTCTAAGTTATGTCAAATAACGACCAAAAGCGCGACGAAGGCTACATTGAGAAGCTGGTTCAAGTTAACCGCGTAGCCAAAACCGTTAAAGGCGGCCGTATCTTCACTTTCACCGCGTTGACCGTGGTTGGTGATGGTAAAGGGCGCGTTGGCTTCGGCCGTGGCAAGTCACGTGAAGTGCCTGCTGCGATCCAGAAGGCAATGGAAGCTGCTCGCCGCAACATGATTCAAGTTGACCTGAACGGCACAACTCTGCAGTACGCAATGAAGTCTGCTCACGGCGCTTCGAAGGTGTACATGCAGCCTGCTTCTGAAGGTACCGGTATCATCGCTGGCGGCGCTATGCGTGCTGTCCTCGAAGTTGCTGGCGTTCAGAACGTTCTGGCTAAGTGCTACGGCTCGACTAACCCGGTAAACGTGGTTCACGCCACTTTCAAGGGTTTGAAAGCTATGCAATCTCCTGAGTCCATCGCTGCTAAGCGTGGCAAAAGCGTCAAGGAGATCTTCTGATCATGGCTACCGTAAAAGTAACGCTGATCAAAAGCATGACCGGCCGCATCCCTAACCACAAATTGTGCGTTAAGGGTCTGGGTCTGCGTCGCATCGGTCACACTGTAGAAGTCCAGGATACTCCCGAGAATCGCGGGATGATCAACAAGGCTTACTACATGCTGCGTGTCGAGGGTTAATCGATGAAACTCAATGATCTGAGTCCAGCGCCGGGTTCCCGTCGCGAAAAGCATCGTCCGGGCCGTGGTATCGGTAGTGGTTTGGGTAAGACTGGTGGCCGTGGTCACAAAGGTCAAACTTCCCGCTCCGGTGGCACAATTGCTCCAGGCTTTGAAGGCGGTCAACAGCCGCTGCATCGTCGTCTGCCTAAGTTCGGTTTCGTTTCCCTGAAAGCTATGGATCGCGCAGAAGTGCGTCTGTCCGAGCTGGCTAAAGTGGAAGGCGACATCGTAACTCTGCAGACCCTGAAAGATGCCAACGTGATCAACGTCAACGTACTGCGTGTGAAAATCATGCTGTCCGGTGAAGTTGCTCGCGCTGTCACAATCGGCAAGGGAATCGGCGCCACCAAAGGTGCGCGTTCGGCTATCGAAGCAGCTGGCGGCAAGTTCGAGGAATAAATGGCTAAGCAAGGTGCTCTCTCAGCGCTCAGCAAAGGCGGGTTATCCGAGCTCTGGGCTCGTCTGCGTTTTCTATTCCTGGCGATTATCGTCTACCGGATAGGCGCACACATTCCAGTTCCAGGCATTAACCCCGACCGGCTGGCGGACCTGTTTCGACAGAATGAGGGGACCATACTTAGCTTGTTCAACATGTTTTCCGGCGGTGCGCTGGAGCGGATGAGTATTTTTGCGCTGGGGATCATGCCGTACATTTCGGCATCGATCATCATGCAGCTTATGTCCGCTGTCAGCCCACAGCTGGAGCAGTTGAAGAAGGAAGGTGAAGCTGGTCGTCGCAAGATAAGCCAGTACACCCGCTACCTCACTGTCGCTCTCGCTCTCGTCCAGGCCATTGGCATGTCCATAGGTCTGGCGGGGCAGGGCGTAGCGTTCACTGGTGATCTAGGCTTCCATTTCGTTGCAGTAACCACATTTGTGGCGGGTGCAATGTTCATGATGTGGCTGGGTGAGCAGATTACTGAGCGTGGTGTTGGCAACGGTATCTCGATGTTGATTTTTTCGGGTATCGTCGCCGGTCTTCCGAGAGCAATTGGGCAGTCTTTTGAGTCTGCGCGTCAGGGCGATATCAATATCTTCGCCTTGGTTGCTATCGGTTTGCTGGCAGTAGCGATTATCGGTTTCGTGGTGTTCATTGAGCGTGGTCAGCGTCGTATTGCTGTTCACTACGCCAAGCGTCAGCAAGGCCGCAAGGTGTTTGCTGCGCAGACTAGCCACCTACCGCTGAAAGTGAATATGGCCGGTGTTATTCCGGCTATTTTTGCGAGCAGCATTTTGCTGTTCCCGGCTTCGCTGGGTGCCTGGTTCGGTCAGTCTGAAGGTATGGGCTGGTTGCAGGACATCTCGCAGTCGATCGCTCCTGGTCAGCCGTTGAATATTCTGCTGTTTAGTGCAGGGATTATTTTCTTCTGCTTCTTCTATACGGCGTTGATGTTCAATCCGAAAGACGTAGCGGAAAACCTGAAGAAGTCCGGTGCCTTTATTCCGGGTATCCGTCCAGGTGAGCAGTCGGCACGCTATATTGATGGCGTTTTGACTCGTTTGACTCTGTTCGGTGCTCTTTATATGACGGCCGTATGTCTGCTGCCCCAGTTCCTGGTGGTTGCGGCAAACGTTCCGTTCTACCTTGGCGGGACCTCGTTGCTGATCGTGGTCGTGGTTGTTATGGACTTTATGTCGCAAGTACAATCGCACCTCGTTTCGCACCAGTACGAATCCCTGATGAAGAAAGCCAACCTGAAGGGCTACGGCAGCGGCATGCTGCGCTGAAGTTCCCATAAGGTTAGAGGAGTTGGTGATGAAAGTTCGTGCATCGGTGAAAAAGCTGTGCCGTAACTGCAAGATTATTCGCCGCGAAGGTGTTGTTCGGGTAATTTGCAGCGCGGAACCACGTCACAAACAGCGCCAAGGCTGAGTGTGATCTGTTTGAAGCCCAGCAGCTAGTGCGCTGCTGGGTTGATTATTTGTTATTAC
The DNA here is from genome assembly GCF_009600165.1 of Pseudomonas sp. FSL R10-0399. Classification (NCBI taxonomy): domain Bacteria; kingdom Pseudomonadati; phylum Pseudomonadota; class Gammaproteobacteria; order Pseudomonadales; family Pseudomonadaceae; genus Pseudomonas; species Pseudomonas sp. FSL R10-0399. The sequence goes on along the minus strand of NZ_WIWK01000034.1, from coordinate 21,232 downwards.
AGCGATATTATCTCGCGCCCTATTTCTTGGCTTCCGGGGCGTAGGTAGCTGTCAATTGGAGTCCCACTGAATGGCCCGTATTGCAGGCGTTAACATTCCAGATAACAAGCACACTGTTATCTCGCTGACCTACATCTTTGGTGTTGGTCGCACTACTGCACAGAAAATCTGTGTGGATGCTGGTGTAAACCCAGCCGCTAAGATCAAGGATCTGAGCGACGAGCAGATTGAGTTGCTGCGTGGCGAAGTGGCAAAGTTCACCACTGAAGGTGACCTGCGTCGTGAAGTCAACATGAAAATCAAACGCTTGATGGACTTGGGCTGCTACCGCGGTCTGCGCCATCGTCGTGGTCTTCCAGTGCGCGGTCAGCGTACCAAGACCAACGCGCGTACTCGCAAAGGTCCGCGTAAGCCGATCCGCAAGTAATCGCACCAGCGAATCGACAGGAATTTAGTCATGGCAAAACCTGCTGCTCGTCCTCGTAAAAAAGTAAAAAAGACAGTGGTTGATGGCATCGCCCACATCCACGCGTCTTTCAACAACACAATCGTGACCATCACCGACCGTCAGGGTAACGCGCTTTCTTGGGCTACCTCCGGTGGTTCGGGTTTCCGCGGTTCTCGCAAGTCCACCCCGTTCGCTGCTCAAGTAGCTGCTGAACGTGCTGGTCAAGCTGCGCTGGAATATGGCCTGAAAAACCTTGACGTTAACGTTAAGGGCCCAGGTCCAGGTCGTGAGTCCGCTGTCCGTGCTTTGAACGGCTGTGGCTATAAGATCGCCAGCATCACCGACGTGACGCCAATCCCGCACAACGGGTGCCGTCCGCCGAAGAAGCGCCGCGTGTAATCCAGGAGACTGTAAAGAATGGCTCGTTACATTGGTCCAAAATGCAAACTGGCACGTCGTGAAGGCACTGATCTCTTCCTGAAGAGTGGTGTGCGCGCTATCGAATCGAAGTGCAATATTGAAGCTGCTCCAGGCATCCACGGCCAACGCCGCGGTCGCCAATCCGACTACGGCACCCAACTGCGTGAAAAGCAGAAGGTCCGTCGTATCTACGGCGTTCTCGAGCGTCAATTCAGCGGCTACTACAAACAAGCTGCTGGCAAGAAAGGCGCAACTGGCGAAAACCTGTTGCAACTGCTCGAATGCCGTCTGGATAACGTCGTATACCGTATGGGCTTCGGTTCTACTCGTGCCGAATCCCGTCAGTTGGTATCGCACAAGTCGATCAGCGTAAACGGTCAAACCGTTAACGTTCCGTCCTACCAGGTTCGTGCTGGTGACGTGGTCGCTATCCGCGAGAAAGCAAAGAACCAGCTTCGCATTGTCCAAGCTCTCGATCTGTGTGCCCAACGTGGCCGCGTAGAATGGGTAGAAGTAGACACTGAGAAGAAGTCGGGCGTTTTCAAGAACGTTCCAGCTCGCAGTGATCTGTCCGCCGACATCAACGAAAGCCTGATTGTCGAGCTCTACTCCAAGTAAGGGCTAGAAAATAGGTGCATCCATGCAGATTTCGGTAAATGAGTTCCTGACACCCCGCCACATTGATGTGCAGGTTGTCAGTCCAACCCGCGCTAAAATCACTCTCGAGCCTCTCGAGCGTGGTTTTGGCCACACCCTGGGCAACGCGCTGCGCCGCATCCTGTTGTCCTCAATGCCAGGCTGTGCAGTAGTCGAGGCCGAGATTGATGGTGTGCTCCACGAGTACAGCGCCATCGAAGGTGTACAGGAAGACGTAATTGAAATCCTGTTGAACCTTAAAGGTCTGGCTATCAAGCTGCACGGCCGTGACGAAGTTACGCTGACCTTGTCGAAGAAGGGTTCGGGGGTGGTTACCGCTGCCGATATTCAGCTGGATCATGATGTCGAGATCGTTAATCCCGATCACGTAATCGCCAACCTGGCGTCTAACGGCGCCTTGAACATGAAGCTCACCGTAGCTCGTGGTCGTGGTTATGAACCAGCCGACTCGCGTCAGAGCGATGAAGACGAAAGCCGCAGCATCGGTCGCTTGCAGCTCGACTCTTCGTTCAGCCCGGTTCGCCGTATCGCATACGTGGTGGAAAACGCCCGTGTCGAGCAGCGTACTAACCTGGACAAGTTGGTAATTGATCTGGAGACCAACGGTACACTGGATCCTGAAGAGGCTATCCGTCGTGCTGCAACCATCCTGCAACAGCAGTTGGCTGCATTCGTCGACCTCAAAGGTGACAGCGAGCCAGTGGTTATCGAACAGGAAGACGAGATCGATCCGATCCTGCTTCGTCCGGTTGACGATCTGGAACTGACCGTGCGTTCGGCCAACTGCCTTAAGGCGGAGAACATTTACTACATTGGTGACCTGATTCAGCGCACCGAAGTAGAACTGTTGAAGACTCCGAACCTGGGCAAGAAATCCTTGACCGAAATCAAGGACGTTCTGGCCTCCCGTGGTCTGTCCCTCGGCATGCGCCTCGACAACTGGCCGCCTGCAAGTCTTAAGAAGGACGACAAGGCGACTGCCTGATCGTCGTAATCACCGAACGTTGTGTTTGGTAAGGAATGAACCATGCGTCATCGTAAAAGTGGTCGTCACCTGAGCCGCACTAGCTCGCACCGCAAGGCTATGTTTCAAAACATGGCAGTGTCGCTGTTCGAGCACGAGCTGATCAAAACGACTCTGCCGAAAGCCAAAGAATTGCGTCGCGTTGCTGAGCCGCTGATTACTCTGGCCAAGATTGATTCTGTTGCTAACCGCCGTCTGGCTTTCGACCGTACTCGTTCGAAAGCTATGGTTGGTAAGCTGTTCAACGATCTGGGCAAGCGTTATGCAACTCGTGAGGGTGGCTACCTGCGCATCCTCAAGTGCGGTTTCCGCGCTGGCGACAACGCGCCTATGGCGTACGTCGAGTTGGTTGATCGTCCAGTTGGCGGTGAAGCTGTATCCGCTGAGTAAGACGTCAGTCTCTACAAAGAACCGGGCCTAGTGCCCGGTTTTTTGTGTCTGTTCGATTGTAAAAAGCTATTGAGTTCGACAATTTAATGCATTTGCCCACACAGGTATCGTGGTCAATACTCTTCCTCAGCCGATTAGCCGGCAGCATCAAGACTGACTGAGGAAGGATTAGCATGAGCCAGACCAAAACCCTGACGACCGCCAGCGGCGCCCCTGTTGCTGACAACCAGAACTCTCGTTCGGCTGGGCCTCGGGGCCCGTTGTTGCTCGATGACTTTCACCTGATCGAAAAACTCGCGCACTTCAACCGCGAAAATATTCCAGAACGTCGCGTGCACGCCAAAGGTTCGGCTGCCCATGGCACGTTCACACTGACCCGTGACATCAGCCAATACAGCAGCGCCAAGCTGTTTGACACCGTTGGCAAGCAAACCCCGACTTTCTTGCGCTTCTCAACCGTGGGCGGTGAACGTGGCTCTGCTGACACCGAGCGCGACCCGCGTGGTTTTGCCCTCAAGTTCTACACCGAAGAAGGTAACTGGGACATCGTGGGCAACAACACCCCGGTTTTCTTCATTCGTGATCCGCTGAAATTCCCTGACTTTATCCACACCCAAAAACGCTTGCCGCAAAGCAACCTGAAAAGTGCACAGATGAAGTGGGATTTCTGGTCGCATTCACCAGAGTCGCTGCACCAGGTCACCATCCTGTTCTCGGACCGCGGCATTCCTGATGGCTACCGCCATATGCACGGTTTTGGCAGTCACACCTACAGCCTGATCAATGCGGCCGGTGAGCGTCATTGGGTCAAGTGGCATTACAAAACCAAGCAAGGCATCAAAAACTTGCCGCCAGAAGAAGCCGCACGTCTGGCAGGCACTGACCCGGACTACGCCCAGCGCGACCTGTTCGAAGCCATCGAGCGCGGGGACTATCCGAAATGGCGTGTGTGCATCCAGATCATGACCGAGGCCCAGGCAGCGACGCATCGTGACAACCCGTTCGACGTCACCAAAACCTGGTCGCAAAAAGAGTTTCCGCTGATCGAGATCGGTGAACTTGAGCTCAACCGCAACCCGCTCAACTACTTTGCAGAAGTTGAACAGGCAGCATTTGGCCCAAGCAACATGATCCCGGGTGTCGGTCTGTCCCCTGATCGCATGCTCCAAGGCCGTGTATTCGCTTATGCAGATGCTCATCGCTACCGTGTAGGCACCAACCACCAGCACCTGCCCATCAACGCCCCGCGTGTGCCTGCGCACAACTATCAGCGCGACGGTTCGATGGCCTATGGCAACAATGGGGGTGCTGCGCCTAACTACGAACCCAACAGCTACGCTGACGCGCCCAAGCAGGCCCCGCAGTACGCTGAACCACCCTTGGCGCTCAGTGGCGCAGCAGACCGCTACGACCACCGTGAAGACACCGACTACTACAGCTACGCCGGTGCTCTGTTCCGCTTGATGAATGATGACCAGAAAGCCCTGCTCATCAACAACATCGCCGGTGCGATGGAAGGCGTGACCGACGACGTTGTTCAGCGTCAGTTGCAGCACTTCCTCAAAGCAGACCCGGCCTATGGTCAAGGCGTTGCCAAAGCCTTGGGTGTAACGGTGAAGTAAGTCTAAGTGAGAAGCAGAACCGCCCTCAAATGGGCGGTTTTTGCGTTATTTAGACGTGTTTTCTGTGAAAATTAGCGTTTTTATTGCGATTGAGCCGTGACCTCTCAGTCAGCTTGGTTCAAACTACAGCCTTTCAAGCAGGGAGATGTGGGGCGATGCTAGGGCACCCGGACGTAATCGATTACCTCAACACGTTGTTAACCGGCGAGCTGGCTGCACGTGACCAATATTTTGTCCATTCCCGTATGTACGAGGACTGGGGCTTCACCAAGTTGTACGAGCGTATCAACCACGAAATGGAAGAAGAGGCACAACACGCTGATGCGTTGATGCGCCGGATTCTCATGCTCGAGGGTACGCCACGCATGCGCCCGGACGATCTGGACGTCGGCACCACCGTGCCAGAGATGCTCGCCGCCGATTTGCGCCTGGAATACAAAGTCCGTGCTGCACTGTGCAAAGGCATCGAGTTGTGTGAGCTGCACAAAGACTACGTAAGCCGCGACATCCTGCGCATTCAGTTGGCAGACACCGAAGAAGACCACACCTACTGGCTGGAAAAACAGCTGGGCCTGATCAAGTCCATCGGTCTGCAGAACTACCTGCAATCGCAGTTCTGATCGGCAGTCTTCACGCCCAACAAAAAGCCCCTGTCATTTCGCAATGACAGGGGCTTTTTAATACCGCGAATTAAGCGCGGTCGCGGATCAGTAACGGCTTCAGGTAGAAGCCGGTGTGAGACTGCGTCATCTCAGCCACTGCTTCCGGCGTGCCGGTCGCAATGATCTGCCCACCTTTCGAGCCGCCTTCCGGGCCGAGGTCCACCAGCCAGTCTGCGGTTTTGATCACATCCAGGTTGTGCTCAATCACCACCACCGTGTTGCCGTGGTCGCGCAGCCTGTGCAGCACTTCCAGCAATTGCTTGATGTCCGCAAAGTGCAGGCCGGTAGTCGGCTCATCAAGGATGTACAGCGTTTTGCCGGTGTCGCGCTTGGACAGCTCGCGAGACAACTTGACCCGCTGTGCTTCACCGCCTGACAGCGTCGTGGCGGATTGCCCAAGCTTGATGTACGACAAACCTACGTCCATCAAGGTTTGCAGCTTACGCGCCAATGCAGGGACTGCATCAAAGAACTCACGCGCTTCTTCGATCGTCATCTCCAGCACTTCATGGATGCTCTTGCCCTTGTACTTGATCTCAAGGGTTTCGCGGTTATAGCGCTTGCTCTTGCAGACGTCGCACGGCACGTAGATATCCGGCAGAAAGTGCATTTCTACCTTGATAAGGCCATCGCCCTGACACGCCTCGCAGCGCCCGCCTTTCACGTTGAACGAGAAACGCCCCGGGCCATAACCCCGTGAACGGGACTCAGGCACGCCCGAAAATAGCTCGCGGATCGGCGTAAACAGCCCCGTGTAGGTTGCCGGGTTGGAACGCGGCGTCCGGCCAATCGGGCTTTGATCAATGTCGACGACTTTATCCAGGTGCTCCAGCCCTTTGATGCTGTCATGGGCAGCAGCTTCCAGGGTGGTGGCGCCATTGAGTGCGGTGGCACTCAGCGGATACAGCGTGTTGTTAATCAGCGTCGACTTGCCCGACCCCGAAACACCGGTCACGCAGGTCAGAAGACCAATCGGGATCTCAAGGTCGACGTTGCGCAAGTTGTTGCCGCGGGCGCCCTTGAGCGACAGCGTCAGCTTCTTGTTGCGTGGCGTACGTTTGGCAGGGACTTCAATTTTCACCCGGCCAGACAAGTACTTGCCGGTGAGCGAGTCAGGGTGCGCCATCACTTCGGCAGGCGTCCCCTCGGCCACGATATGCCCGCCATGCACCCCGGCACCCGGGCCGATGTCCACCACGTAATCCGCAAGACGAATCGCGTCTTCGTCGTGCTCAACCACAATCACCGTGTTGCCGATATCGCGCAGGTGCTTGAGCGTGCCCAGCAAACGGTCGTTATCGCGCTGGTGCAAACCAATCGAGGGTTCGTCGAGGATGTACAGAACACCCACCAAACCGGCGCCAATCTGGCTGGCCAGACGAATCCGCTGCGCTTCACCGCCCGACAGCGTGTCGGCACTGCGGTCCAGCGACAGGTAGTCGAGGCCCACATTCACCAAAAACTGCAGGCGCTCGCGGATTTCCTTGAGGATCTTGTCCGCGATTTCACCACGCCGTCCGGTCAGGCTCAGGCTACTGAAATACTCAGTCGCATCACCAATCGGCATATTGGTCACGGCCGGCAGATTTTTCTCACCCACCCACACATGACGAGCCTCTCGGCGCAGGCGGGTGCCACGGCAATCCGGGCAAGACTGCGTACTGAGGAACTTGGCCAGCTCTTCACGCACCGTGGCAGACTCGGTTTCCCGATAGCGGCGCTCAAGGTTCGGCACAATCCCTTCAAACGGGTGCGCGCGCTTCACAATGTCGCCGCGATCATTCAGATAGCGGAAGTCCACATTCTGAGAGCCACTGCCGTACAGAATGACTTTCTGCTTGTCGGCAGGCAGTTCATTGAACGGCACTTCAAGGCTGAAATCGTAATGCTTGGCCAGGGCCCCGAGCATCTGGAAGTAATAGACGTTGCGCCTGTCCCAACCGCGAATGGCGCCCTCGGCCAGGGTCAGCTCACCGTTCACCAGGCGCTTGATATCAAAGAACTGCTTCACCCCCAGACCGTCGCAGGTCGGGCACGCGCCAGCCGGGTTGTTAAAGGAAAACAGCTTGGGTTCAAGTTCACTGATGGCATGGCCACAGATCGGGCAGGCGAAGCGCGCAGAGAAGATGATCTCCTCACCCGGCTCATCGTCCATCGGTGCGACCAGCGCAATACCGTCCGCCAGCTTCAGGGCCGTTTCAAACGACTCCGCCAAGCGCTGCTGCAGGTCCGCACGCACTTTAAAGCGGTCTACCACCACATCAATGGTGTGCTTCTTCTGTTTGTCGAGTTTAGGCAGCTCATCCAGCTCACAGAGCTTGCCGTCCACACGGGCCCGCACAAAACCCTGCGCACGCAACTCCTCAAACACCGACAGGTGCTCACCTTTACGCTCGCGGATAACCGGCGCCAGCAGCATCAACTTGCTGCCTTCGGGCTGAGCCAGCACCAGGTCAACCATCTGGCTGACCGTCTGGGCTTCCAGAGGGATGTCGTGATCCGGGCAACGCGGGATACCGACGCGGGCGTACAGCAGGCGCAGGTAATCATAAATCTCGGTGATCGTACCGACCGTAGAGCGCGGGTTGTGCGAGGTCGACTTCTGCTCGATCGAAATCGCCGGTGACAACCCTTCGATGGTATCGACGTCGGGCTTTTCCATCATCGACAAGAACTGGCGGGCATAAGCCGACAAGGACTCGACGTAACGCCGCTGGCCTTCGGCATACAACGTGTCAAACGCCAGGGATGATTTGCCGGAGCCAGACAGTCCGGTGATGACGATCAGTTTGTCCCTTGGCAGGGTCAGGTCGATGTTCTTCAGGTTGTGGGTTCGTGCCCCACGTATCAGGATCTTGTCCACTGCGGCCTCGCTTGGCGGGCATAACGTAAACGACTGAGTATACGTATCTGCGGGAAAACTGTGCAGGTCCTTGATGGCTGCATGTCATCAGCGGCTGCTGACGTTGGGTGTGTGTTCTGTCAGGCGTTTCTTAACTTTTACGTGACAAAGCGTCGCGGCCCGCTCCTGTGTGTGCTGTTACTCGATGGGACTGATAGAATCGCCGCCGGTTCACATGAGGTTTTTCCATGCACGATCCCCAAAGCGAACGCATGAGTGGCAGAGAGACCCGCGCAGCCAGCGGTCTGGCACTTGTGTTTGCGTTCCGAATGCTTGGCATGTTTATGGTGTTGCCGGTTCTGGCGACCTATGGCATGGACCTGGCAGGCGCTACACCTGCACTGATTGGATTGGCGATAGGCGCTTACGGCCTGACTCAGGCGCTCTTTCAAATCCCTTTCGGGATCATTTCCGACCGCATTGGCCGACGCCCGGTCATCTACCTCGGGTTGATCGTGTTTGCCCTGGGCAGCGTGCTGGCGGCTCAATCGGACTCTATTTGGGGCGTGATTGCAGGGCGCGTCCTGCAAGGCGCTGGCGCCATTTCGGCGGCCGTGATGGCGCTGCTCTCCGACCTCACCCGCGAACAGCACCGCACCAAGGCCATGGCCATGATCGGCATGACCATCGGCTTGTCCTTTGCCGTTGCCATGGTCGTCGGGCCGCTGCTGACCCGCGCCTTCGGCCTGTCCGGGTTGTTCCTGGCCACGGGGGCGATGGCGCTGCTGGGCATCGTGATCATCCGGTTTATGGTGCCGCGTTCTACCGACACCTTGCAGCACCGCGAATCCGGTGTGGCCAAGCAGGCCTTGTTGCCGACCTTGCGCCATCCCGACCTGCTGCGCCTGGATTTGGGCATCTTTGTGTTACACGCCATGTTGATGTCCAGCTTCATTGCCTTGCCGCTGGCGCTGGTCGAAAAAGCCGGCCTGCCCAAGGAGCAGCACTGGTGGGTGTACCTCACCGCGCTGCTGATTTCTTTCTTCGCCATGATCCCGTTCATCATCTACGGCGAAAAGAAACGCAAAATGAAACGAGTTTTGCTCGGCGCCGTCAGTACGTTGATGCTGACTGAGCTATTCTTCTGGCAGTTCGGTGACAGTTTACGAACGTTGGTGATCGGCACGGTGGTGTTCTTCACCGCGTTTAACCTGCTGGAGGCGTCATTGCCTTCATTGATCAGCAAGGTGTCACCGGCGGGCGGCAAAGGGACGGCGATGGGGGTGTATTCCACCAGCCAATTCCTCGGTTCGGCACTGGGCGGCATACTCGGCGGCTGGTTTTTCCAGCATGGCGGTTTGTCGGCTGTGTTCCTGGGATGCGCAGCTCTGGCTGCACTCTGGCTGGTCTTTGCTGTTACCATGCGCGAACCACCTTACGTAACAAGCCTGCGCTTGCCGTTGTCACCTCAAGCGTTGCGCGAAGCAGGTCTGGCAGAGCGTTTAAAGGCCGTTAAGGGCGTTACAGATGCAGTGGTCGTGACTGAAGAGTCTGCGATTTATATCAAATTGGACACCGAACTATTGGATCGCGCGACACTTGAGCAGCTGGTTAACCCGGCGCCGGTGCGCGAAGCCTAGGAGAACGTTATGGCCCGTGGGGTTAACAAAGTTATATTGGTCGGCACATGCGGCCAGGATCCCGAAGTTCGCTACTTGCCTAACGGTAATGCCGTGACCAACCTGAGTCTGGCAACCAGCGAACAATGGACCGACAAACAAACCGGTCAGAAAGTCGAAAAGACTGAATGGCACCGTGTATCGATGTTCGGCAAAGTGGCCGAAATCGCTGGTGAATACCTGCGCAAGGGTTCGCAGGTGTACATCGAAGGCAAGCTGCAAACCCGTGAGTGGGAAAAAGACGGTATCAAGCGTTACACCACCGAAATCGTGGTCGACATGCAAGGCACCATGCAGTTGCTGGGTGGCCGTCCACAGGGCGACCAACAAAACCAGGGCGGCGGTAACAACTACCAGCAATCCGCTCCGCGTCAGCAGGCACAACGCCCTGCGCCGCAGCAACAGCAGCAACAGTCGCGTCCAGCGCCGCAACAGCAGGCTCCACAGCCAGCCGCGGACTTCGACAGCTTCGACGACGATATTCCGTTCTGAGGAACACCTGAGACCTAAATCTAAGGTTTCTTTCTGAAAGCCCCTGTACAGGGCAATGCTGTTCACATAAGCGAAAGCGAACCCTGTAGGAGCGAGCTTGTCTCGCGATCTTTTGATCTTTTAAAAGCTCGCGAGACAAGCTCGCTCCTACAGTTACTCGTACGCATCTCATAAGTGAACAGCATTACCTGTATAGGGGCTTTTTTATGGTTTTACGACGCGAAGTTTTAAACCTTGAAGTGTTGTCCCCATCAGGAAAAAGCTCAGGCAAGCACACATTCACCATTGACCGTCCGCCAGAGTTCTAGCGGATTGCCATCCTGTAGTGCTGCCGGCATCAAAGCCGCAGGCAGGTCCTGATAACACACGGGCCGCAGGAATCTGTCGATGGCGCTGGCGCCGACCGCGCTGCTGCGACTGTCCGAACTGGCCGGGAACGGGCCGCCGTGCACCATGGCGTGCGAGACCTCGACGTTGTTCGGGTAACCGTTCGCCAAAATCCGCCCCGCTTTGCGCTCAAGCACGGGCAACAGTTTTCGTGCCAGCCCATGATCAGCCTCATCCAGTTGCAAGGTCGCCGTCAGTTGGCCTGACAGGTGCTCGGCGACTGCCAGCATTTCTTCTTCATTCTTGCAGGCGACTATTAGCGAGCTGGGGCCGAATGTTTCGTCGCTCAGTCGTCCTGTCGTCACAAAGGTGGCTGCATCCGTTACGAACAATGCGGCTTGCGCTGCACATGGCTTTTGCGCGGGACCACCTTGCCCTAACGTCGTAACACCGTTGGTAGCGGCCGTCTCCTCGACACCGGCGAGGTAAGCCTGATGAATGCCCGGCGTCAGCAGGGTTGCCGCCGCCTTTGTGCGCAGGGTATCCAGGGCTGTATCGCAAAACTGGGTCAGAGACGGGCCTTCCAGGGCAATCACCAAGCCCGGATTGGTGCACAGTTGCCCCGCACTCATTGTCAGCGCCTCGACGAATCCGCGGCCGATTTCGCTGGCGCGCATCGACAGCGCATACGGCAACAGGAACACGGGATTGATGCAGCTCATTTCGGCGTACACCGGAATCGGTTCGCTGCGTTGCGCCGCCGTACGCATCAGCGCCAGGCCGCCTTGTCGCGAACCTGTAAAGGCGACGGCCTTGATCGCGGGATGGCTGACCAGGGTCTGGCCGAACAGGTTGCCGTCGCCTATGAGCAGGGAAAACACGCCCTCTGGTAACGAGTGGGCAGCGGCTGCCTGCTGAATCACCAGGCCAACCAGTTCAGACGTACCCAGATGAGCCTCGTGCGCCTTGACCACGATCGGGCAGCCAGCGGCCAGGGCGGCGGCGCTATCGCCGCCGGCAACCGAAAACGCCAGGGGAAAATTGCTTGCACCAAATACAGCCACCGGGCCGAGCGCGATCTTGTGCAATCTCAGGTCGGGGCGAGAAGGGAGGCGCGTCGGCAACGCGCTGTCCAGGGTGGCGCCGAGGTAGTGGCCATCGCGAGCAACCTTGGCAAACAGCCGCAACTGGCTGACGGTGCGGCCCCGCTCGATGATCAGGCGCGCGGCAGGTAATCCCGACTCCAGAGACGCGCGCTCGATCAGCGCAGCCCCCAACGCCAAAATGCCCGTGGCAATCGCTTCCAGAAATTGAGCACGCTGCTCTGCCGTGGTCGCGCGGTAGCGATCAAAGGCTTGCTGCGCCAGCGTGCAGGCCTGATCAATCTCAGTCATACCGCCGACGCCGAAGTCGGGGCTCAGCGTTTCATGGGTGGCCGGGTTGATTGCACGCAGCGATCCGTTGTCGCCACGCACAGCCGACTGGCCGATGAGCATTTTGCCGGTAATCATCATGTTTCCTTTCGCTTGCTGTGCCATTGTCAGGCCTGATTTTCGTTGAAATGAACTGCGCAGGCGGTTCGCTCTAGGTATAGCGGTAGCGGCCCAGCACAGCCTGCGGGTCCATCAACTGCTGCATGGCCCTGCTGATGTGCTGCACCACAGGCGTCGTGTACCTGCTGTAATAAGCGGCATTCATTGGCCCGACACCATGCTCTGCACTGAAGCAGCCGCCGTTTTCGGACACCCGCTTATAAATGCCGCTGCGCACAGCGACGATCTTGGCGATGCCGTACTGGGCGATATGCGCGTGCGGGACAAGCACAATCAAATGGCAGCCGCCGTCGGCAAAATGGCCGAAATCGTAAAGCTGCAGCAGCGGGTGTTCCTGCGCTAGCCACTGCGCAGCCTGATCTCTGAAAGCCACTAATTGTGAGCGCGAAAACGCCACGTCGAACGAGAGCGGAATGCCTTCCTTGGCGATGGCCAACGGCAGGTTGTCTCGCAGTGGCCAAAAGCTGCTGGTGTTACCCAGGACAGCGTCGAGAACCCGGCCGCTTTCATACAGCGCTTCCAGCACCTGTTCGGTTCGTTGCGCAAACATCGTGTGCAAGCCAGGCATGCTGCTGGCGATCTCAATCAGGGCATAACAGCTGGCCGACGATTGGCTGAACGGGTGGCGCAGGGTGGGGAAGTTGCGCAACGTAATGGCGAGCGCCGCCTCGGATATCACTTCGAACGCGCACAGCAGGTCGCCGAATTGCAGTTCGAAGGCGTGCAGCACCTCAAGCGCTGTCCCATGGTCAGGCAAGGCAACAAACATGCTCTGTGTCGACTGGTCGATGCGTTTGAGCTCAAGCGTGGCCGCCGTAATGATCCCGAAGGCACCGCCGGTGCCGACAAACATCTGCTTGAGATCGAGCCCGGTATTGTTCTTGCGCAACGGCGCGAGCAGCTGCACCACGGTGCCGTCGCCATCGGCCAGCACCACCTCGATGCCGAGCAAGTTATGGCGCACGTCGCCATGCTTGAGCAAGCGGCTGCCACCGGCATTGGCGCCGATCAGTCCGCCTATCGCCGGATCGCTGCCGACATCGATAGGGAAGCACAGCGAATGGGGCTCCAGTTGGCGATTCAACTCAGACAAGAGCACACCAGCGTCGACAATGACCGTGCGGTTCAAGGGATCAATCTCGCGCACTCGGCGTAAGCGCGAAAGGGACACGATCACTTGCGTGCCGGAGTTGTCGGTGACGGCGCCGCCCACCAACCCGCTGCGGTTACCTTGGGCGATCAGCCGTATGCGATGGCGCACCGCGATGCGCATCAGCGCGCTGACCGCCTGGGTATCGCTCGGGAGGACGACCGCCGCCGCCTTGCCCCGGCACTGCGCGACGTCGATTTCATAAGGTGCACAGGCCGCCCCGGTCAGCAGTGACGCCTGCCCCAGCACGTCGGCGACTTCGGTCAGGAACGCGTGGAGCCCCGATGCAGGTTCCAGGTTGCTCATGGCGTCGCAACCACGCGTTTGAGCAGTTGGCTGCGTGTGAGCACCAGCGCGACGATGGGCAATACGCCTCCCAGCAACGTGTTATGGCGAAAAGCCAGTGACACCGCGACGGCGATGGCAGCGGCCACCAGCAGCATCACCGAGAGTTTTCTGATCAACCCATGATCGCTGCTGGCTTCGCCGATAAACCCCAGTGGCGAAAGCCGGGTAGCGCCCAAGCCAATCACCAAGACGCACGCCAGCACGGGTGCAGCCCCCAGCTCCTGCCCCCACACTTGCAACGCAGCGGTAGAGACCCACGCCAGCAGGGCGCCAATCATCAGGTACAAGTCGACACCCAGTGCGATCCAGTGACCAGGACGGTATTTGAACAGCCAGAACACGTGCGCAATGCTCAGAATACCGCTGACCACATACGCGGTATCCCAGCGCACGCCTGCCTCACCTGGGCCAAAACGGCCATACAAAAGGAACACGATAACTGGAATGAATGCGCTGGCATTCGACAAATAGGCACGGCCTAGCTTGCTGATAGACATGCTGCTTTCCTTGAATAGAGATGCAATGAAATGCCCGGGTCGGGGCTTAACTTTTGTGCCAGCGGAACATGAAGGTCGCGGCGCTGAGGAACAAAGCGGTCCAGCCTGCCAGGGTCAGCAAGGGCAGCCACAGCGAAGGCAGGGATGCGCCGTCGAGCATCACTTGGCGCAGTACCGAGACAAACTGGTTGATCGGAATCACCGAGAGAATGTTTTTGATCCAGGCGGGCGCATCGTTTAACGGGATGGTCAGGTTGCCGAAGAACAGGGCCGGGTAATGGATCAGATGGCAGAGCAATTCGGTTTCTTTTATCGAGGCAGTACGGCTGGCCAGCAGGGTACCGAGGCACAGCAACATGACGCCGCCCAGCACAATCACCGGCAACGCACGCAAGGTCTGCACACTCCACAGCGAGAGGTCGATGCCGTATCCAAACCGCGCCACCAGCAGCAAGGAGCCCACCGAAATCAGCATCATGACCACCCGCGACACGAGGATAGAGGCCAGAAAAACCAGCTTCGGCACAGGAAAGCAGGCGTAGATCTTGAGCGCGTTGTGTTCACGCAAGCTGGCAATCGACAAGGCGGTGGACATGATGCCGAGTGACATCAAACAGATGACCAAAATGCCGGTGGTAAAAAACTGGCCGTAGTCGAAGGGCTTGGCGCCGGAGGCCGTGTCTTCGAAATGCACCAGGTCAGCCGACACAATGCCGCGCTGGGCCGCCGAACACCTGACCGCAGCAATCTCAATCACACGTGCGGCGGCGCGTACCGCAAGCTGGCCGTTGAAGTCGTATTGCACCTGCAACGGGCCATCGCCTGCCGGGAATACAATGCGCACAGTGTCTGCTGCGATGGCGGCAGTGTTGCTGACGGTTGAAAATTCAGCCTTTACAGGATCACCGCCCGCAAACGCCTGCTGGATCGCCACCTTGCAACTGGTGTCCGGGCTGGCCTGGACGCCTGCCTCCACAAACTCAACCTTGACCGTACCGAGTGAGCCTCGATGACCGAAAGCCATCAGCATCACGGTCAACAGCAGGATCGGGAAGGCCAGCGCCCAAAACAGCGCCGACTTGCTGCGAAAAAACCCCAGCAGTTCGTTGCGCGTCAATATCGCCAGTACGCTAAGCATCCAGTTCTCCTTGGGCGCAGAGGTGCAACATATCGCGGTAGTGGGTGGGGCCGAATTCACAATGTTGGAACGCAACATTGCCGATCAGGCGACGTATCGACGGCTCCAGCTCCTGCGTGCCATACACGCTGATTTCATTGCGTGATGGCATCGACAACCGCAGCGTGGCGCTTTCGCGTTGCAACTGGTGATAGATGGCGTTGACCTGATCAACATCGTCCAACTGCAAATAAGCATGGAAGGCGCCGACGAGGCGGTTCTTCAGTGATTCTTTATCGCCTCGATACTCAACCCCGCCGTTGCACACCCACACCACGTCGCTGGCGGCATCCAGCTCTTCTTCCGAGTGGCAAATCATGATGATCGTCAAGCCGGCCAGGTCGTAGCGCAGCAGGTGTGCGACGCGCTCGATATACGCGCGGTCAAGCCCGGTAAACGGCTCGTCAAGGACAGCAAGTTCCGGGTGGTGGGCCAGCGCGACGAACAAATCGAGCCGCTGTTTCTGGCCGCGTGACAGTGCCCGATAAGGCAGTTTGCGCAGCGCTTCGATATCCAGAGCCTGCGCCACCTGCGGGTCTTGCTTGCCGTACAGGGCCAGATGCAAATCGAGGATCTCCCGCACATTCGACGAGTCTTCATACTCGACTCGCTGCAATTGCACTCCCAGTCGCTTGCGATGCCGGGTGCTTTGCAGAAAATGCGCCGCCGCCACCCCCAGAATCTGCGCCTCTTCCAGATGCGCCTGACGGAACCCGAGCAAGGCTTCGATCAGCGTGGTCTTGCCGGCGCCATTGGGACCGATGATGGCGGTATGCCGACCGCGGCGAAAATGCAGATCGCGGACCTCGAAGCGGAAACTGCCGGCGCTGACCCGGGTCAGTTTGGCTTCCATCGCATAAGTGGGCGTGGGTGCCAACTGCACCTCACGGTGCACGGCAGGTTCAGGCAGCCCGTGTTTGTCGTCTGTCAGCAGGATTGGACTGTTCATGGTCAATCGAACAACGCGACTTGGACATCGCGTTGGCCTTTGAAAGGATTGCGGCCATGGGCAACGGCAATGTTATCGATCAACAGCATGTCACCGCTGCGCCAGGGAAAAGCGATCTCCTGCGCCTCCAGCGCGTCGTAGATTGGCGCGATGTCAGCCTCCGGGATCGGCGTGCCGTCGCCCAGCCGCACATCGTAAGGGCGGGCCGGTTTGTCCTGATAGGCGTGCTGAATGTAGGCGTAACCCGGTTTGCCGAGGGAGCGGGCATTGTTGTGTTGGGTCGACAGTTGGTTGAACCAGATGGGCTCGCCCGTCAGCGGATGTTTCAAGACGGCGTCACCGGTATGCGACACCGTGATGCTGCCGTCTTCGAGCCACTGGTAATCGAGGTGTGTCTCGCGGCACAGCTGTTCCACCCGCTGCGGATCATCGGTCAGAAACGCCTCATCCCAGGGCCGGTGGTATTCGCGCATATGGGTGTTGCGCGGTTCATTCTCGGGTGTGCTGGGGGCACGGAAGTTGCGCACATACTGAATGCGTGCGGCGCTGAGGCGTTCGATCAAAGGCGCTGGCAAGCGGCGAGTAACGGCCCGCATGTCACACAGAATGGTTTCGCCGCCTTCTACCGAGGGCTGTTTGCAAAAGAAGGCAAGTTTCTGCGGGTAGTGCGCCATGTAGGCCTTTTCTTGATGCAGGCCGATTTTCAGGGTGGGCGGGATACGGGTCGATTCGTAGACTCTGCCCTCAATGTTCTTGCGTGGCGTGGCGCCGCCGATATAACCGAACGCGTGCTCAGGATAGTTTTGCGCAATCACCTGGAAGTCCGCGTTTTCGCGCAAGGCAAAACCACGGAACAACAGGCAGCCGAACTCCAGCAGCAAGCTGTCAAAGACCGCCCGGTGCTGGCGATACCACGTCGCAAACGCTTCACTGTCAGTGCTTAGCGTGTTGTCTACAGGCGTTATGACCAGTGGCATGGGCCCGTGTGACAGGAACCCACACTGCACCTGCGAGCTGCCCAGCATTGCCTGAAAGTGCTCAACCCGATCTGTACGTTGATCCATAGCCTTGTCCCCGGCGAGTTGCGTATCAAGCCAACAAAGGTTTTTTAATGAGGATTTCGAAACCCAGTGCGCCCATGCCCGAACGGGGGCTGGTCACCACTGTGCAATGCTCCAGACCCGCCTCGATAACCAACTCGCGCGCTTCTTGCAGGGTGACTTTTTCTTCGACGTGGGTCGGTGGATAACCCACCGACGCGCGCATTTGAGTGAATTTTTCCAGCAACTCCGGGGCGACGTCGCGGCGCATGTCGTGCACCAGACCGACGCCGCCGGGCTGCAGTACGCGGTACATCTCGGTCAGGCTTTTCACCTTGTCCGGCAAGTGATGCAAGGTGGCGCGGCTGACCGCCATGGTCAGGCTGTTGTCCGCGAAGGGCAGGTCCAGGGCGTCGCCCACCTTGAGTTCGATGGTGTCGCTCAGGCCTAACGCTTCGATGCGCGGTCGGCCACCCTCGAGCATGGTTTCGTCCAGATCCAGGCCGATGAAATGCCAGCCTTTTAATACCGGATCGGCCGCCAGCCGTACCGGCACCACGACGGTGGCCGTGCCGATATCGACCAGGGCGCCGGGCGGCAGGTCGCGGGCAATCTGGCGGATGCGGGTAACGAACATCACGTCCCAGGGTTCCAGTGCTTGCGAGGCAAAGCGGTCGTATTCGTCGGCAGGCCGCAGGTTTTTCAATAACATTTTTAAGCTCCAGCAGTAGAGGGCGTTAAAAGAGGTTTCGGCGTTGGCATAGCAAGGGTGGTGTGCGTCTGGTTGTCTTACAGCCACCCCACGGGAACGGTGGCCAACAACGTGCGGGCGGCTTTGCTGCCGACCCCGAAAGCAGGACGATCACGCCGTTCGATGGCATGCGCGACCATGGCCGTCACCCGGCCACAAAGCCCCAGACCGACACCCCAGCGGGCTTGCGTCACACCGAGATCGAGCAAGGCTGCGGCGGTGATGAAATCAATGTTCGGACGCAGGCCTTTACGCTCCAGGACGTGGGCACACACAACGTCGAAAACCTCCAGGTAGCGCCCCCCGAATCCCCATTCTGCAAACAGGGCTCTGAGGTGCGGCGGCCGTGGGTCCTGCACGAACAGCGGATGGCCGAAACCAAACAACAGGTTGCCGGGCTGATCCAGCGCGTGATCGACCGCCTGGCGTATGTCCGCAGAGCTGGCTTGCGCACTGATGGTCTTGAGCCAGGTCATCGCTTCTTCGGCTGCGCCGACATGGTTAGGTCCGCTGGCCATAAACCCGGCCGCCACGGCTTGGGCAATGCTGACACCGGTGCCGATGGCGGTACGGGGTACCAGCACCGTTGGCGTGATGTAGCCGAACCCGGCGTGCCAGGCCACCAGCAGGGCGTCGATGACACGAATGGACAGGGCGTCGATGCGCGTCGCGCCCATGGCAGCCAGCACGGCCTCGGCGTGTTGGATCGGTGCTGCGCCGTGGGCGGCATAACCGAGCGCCGCGTGTAGAAAGTGCGGCGTCGAGGCAATGCTGACCAGGCCCTGGATAAAGTCCGCATGCGTGGGCAAACCGCGCGCGCTCGCTTCAATCAGGGCGATATTTTCCAGCGTTGCCAAATCGCCGAGCAGGCCACAGGCGGCTGCCTGAACGATGCCGGCACCGCTGGCGGCCACGGCTTCGATGCCACGCCGGTAGGCGGGCTCCTGCGACAAGTGGCTGGCAATGCGGACCAGGACCGCGTCAATGGCCTGGCTCTGCGTCGTGGACGGCAGGTTGCCAAACCATGCCAGCCATAGCGCCGTGGGGAAGTCGACGCTGCCGATCAGGTCATTGAGGTTGCGTCCCCTGACCCATAGGCCTTCATTGGGCTCCAGTGTGGCGCCGTCGATATTGGTGCCGCGATACAGCGTGCGCGGTCCGCCAAACAGGCTCTGCGCCGGCGCGGGTGTGGGCGTGGGCGTGTCGGCCTGGACCAATTCATCCAGCGTAATGCTGCCGTGGGCAACCAGCAGGTTTTCTATGGCGTGGGCGTGCTGCGTCACAGTCGGCAGAATGTTGGCGAAAAAATACTGGGCGGTCTTGATCTTGCCACGGTAAAAAGCCGCTTCTTCAGCGCTTTGTGGTTGGCGCAACTGACGCTCTGCCAGGCAGGCCGATTCCAGCAAGACCCAGGCGCTGGCGGTGAGGCCGAGCATTTCCAGGAAACGCGTATAAAACTGGCTGGTTTCGTGTGTGCGACCGGCACGCACGTGCTCATTGATCCATGAGAGCGCCTGCTCAACGGCGACCATGGCGTTTTCCAGCAGCGGGAATTGGCCTTGCAACTCAGTACCGGCCCCCAGTGTGCTGTTCAAGAAGGCATCCAGCTCTTCGCGCAGAAACTTGATCAGGCGTGAGTTCCTGCCAAAACCCAGCTTGTCGCGCACCAGGTCCTGGGACTGGATGTAATTGGTCCCTTCCCAGATCGACAGGATTTTCACGTCGCGGGCATTTTGCTCCACAGGGTAAGCATCGGTGTAGCCGATGCCGCCATGCACCTGGATCGCCAGCTCGCAGATTTTCCAGGCCTGGTCCGAGACGAAAGCCTTGCAGATCGGCGTGAACAGCAGCACCAGTTTGCGGAATTTTTCGACCTGGGCTTCGTCCAGTACCGGCTCCGCTTCCAGGGCAAACGCCTGGGTCGATGCGCCGGTCAATTTGCCGAGCAGCCCACGGCAGCCCTCTACCCGAGCCTTCATTTCCAGCAGCATGCGCTGCACGTCGGCGTGTTCGATGATGGGCACAGCAGGGGCGCTGGCATCGGACGTGCGGCTGATGGCTCGCCCTTGCAGCCGTTTGCCGGCGAAATCGGCTGAGTGCAGATAAGCGCTGGAAGCCAGGCCCAGGCCGATAATCGCCGTGCTCATACGCGCCTGGTTCATCAAGGGCACCAGTTGCAGCAACCCGGCATTCTTGCGATCGCCCAGCAGGACAGCGCGGGTGGTGCCGCTTCGACCAAACACCAGTTGGGTATTGGCGCAGCCCTTCAAGCCCATTTTGCGCAGCAAGGACGTGCACTCGACATGGTTGTCTTCCAGCTCTCCCGTTTCCGGGTTAGGCCAGAAGCGAGGCACCAGCAGGCAGGACAGCGAGTAGGAGGTCGAGGTGGTGGTATTAATGCGGCCCAAGACAAAATAAACGGTGTTTTCGGTCAGCGTATGCATGCCCGCCGAGATGTAGACCTTTTCGCCGCTGACCGCGTATTCGCCGTTTTCAAGGGGCTTTGCGACGGTGGTGACAGCCGTCAGGTCGCTGCCCGCCTGCTGCTCGGTGGCGCAGAAGCACGCGTCCCAGTCGTAGTGCTGAAGCTTGCGCAGGTACGTTGCCTTTTGCGCTGCGGTACCGTGCATCTTCAACAGTTTGATGGCCGGAAAATTGAAGCCGCCATAGGTCATGAACGCCGGATTGGCGCCCATGAACATTTCCTGGATGGCTTGCCGAATCAGCGGTGGCAAAGCCGGTTGCTGCGATTCGCTGTCGTTGCCCAGTACCTGAATCCACTCATCCTTATAGCGTTGCCAAAGCCCGTGGAACTCTTTGGGGATTTCGACTGTGCCGTTTTCCAGCAAGCGGCACTCCTGCCGGTCAGAGGCTTGATAGGCTTTGCCCAGCTCATAAGCGAACGCTCTGGCGCGCTCCAGCAAGGCATCGTAGTAGGCACGGTTCTTGGCGTTGAACGGCGCCCGAGCGAGAAAAGTCTGGTCGGTTTTATGCAGCTCCCATAAAAAAAAGCGAAGCTCACGCAGGCTGACTTTATAAGCAGACATAGGTTTTCCTGATTAATAAGCGGTGTGTCTGGGGTCAGGCGCCAGCCTGGATCTCGGCCACAATGGCCCCGGCGGTGCCGCACAAGGCCGCATCCCACAGCAAGGCGGTGGCCGTTTTACCGGGGGGGAGGCTGGCGCGCAGGCGCAGGAGCGACAG